>JBDSGI010000052.1:0-3636 GCA_039919035.1 Opitutaceae bacterium | reverse complement strand
TCACAATGGCAAAAAAGCACAGCAAACGATATAACAGCGCCATCAAGGTCGCTGACCTCACCAAGGATTATCCGCTCAAGGAAGCGGTTGAGATTCTTGCGAAGTTCCCGAAGGCCAAGTTCGACGAAACCGTCGAGCTTTCTTTCAGTCTTGGCGTCGATGCCGCCTCCGGCGAGCAAAACGTCCGTGGCACCACGCCGCTGCCCAACGGCTCCGGCAAGAAAGTCCGCGTCATTGTCTTTACCGACGACACCGCCAAGGCGCTCGCCGCCGGCGCCGATGAGGCTGGACTTGCCGACCTGATGAAGAAGGTCAGCGAGGGCTGGCTCGACTTCGACGTCGCGATCGCGACGACCGAGGCGATGAAGCAAGTCCGCACCCTTGCTCGCGTGCTCGGCCCGAAGGGCCTCATGCCCAATCCGAAAGCCGGCACCGTGACTGACGATATCCCCGCTGGCATCAAGGCTGTGAAGGCCGGCCGCGTGGAGTTCAAGATGGACAAGACGGCCAATATCGGGGTCGGCGTGGGCAAGCGTTCGTTCACTCCCGCGCAGATTCTGGAGAACGCCGCCGTCGTCCTCGAAGCGGTGGGCAAGTCCAAGCCCCCGACCTTCAAGGGGAGCCAGTTCATCAAGGGCGTCACCATCTCCTCGAGCATGAGCCCGAGCGTGAAAGTCGCTTCCACCGAGTTCAGCAAATACTGAGGAGCCCGACCATGAGAGCCGAAAAACAATACCTGATTTCCGAGGTCGATACCCACCTCAAAAAGTCCGACTACGTCATCCTCGCGAATTTCTCGAAGGTGACTGTCGCGGACACCGCCGAGCTGCGCAAGCGGCTCACCGCTGAGAAGGCTGAGTTTCACGTCGTCAAGAACAGCTCGCTCCGCGTTGCCGCCAAGGCCCTGGGCCTGCCCGAATTCGAGTCTTCCCTGATCGGCCCCACGGCCGTCATCGTCGGGGGCAAGAATTCCGCCGGCGTCGCCAAGATCCTGAAGAAGTTCTTCGACGAAAAACAGAAGCTCGAGATTAAGGTTGGCGTGTTCGACAAGAAGCTGATCACCGCTGGCGATCTCGCGAAGATCGCGGATCTCCCGCCGTTCGACGCGCTGCGTTCGCAGTTCCTCGGGCTCCTCAAGAGCAACGCCGCGGCCTTCGTCCGGGTCCTCGACGCCAAGGTCAAGAAGGAGCAGCCCGCTGCTCCGGCCGCCTAACTCACCTTCAACCCAAACCATTTTCGCGACCACGCGGCGTATTTTCGCCGCGCGGTCGCGAGCCAAAAATCCAACGGGGGCAGGCTAGGGGATACGTCCCTTAAACGCGTTTCATTTCCCGAAACCGCTAACCAACCCCAGGAGAAATCAACATGAGCAACGTTACCAAAGATCAAGTCATCGAATGGCTCTCCGGCCAGACGGTCATCGACCTCGCCGCCCTCGTCAAAGACCTCGAAGGCAAGTGGGGCGTGTCCGCTGCCGCTGCTGCCGGCCCCGCGGTGGCGGTCGCCGCCGCCGGTCCCGCCGCCGAGGCGCAGACCGAGTTCTCCGTCATCCTCAAAGAGGCTGGCGCGAACAAGATTGGCGTCATCAAGGAAGTCCGCGCCATCACAGGCTTGGGCCTCAAGGAAGCCAAAGACCTCGTCGAAGGCGCGCCGAAGCCGGTCAAGGAGAACGCTCCGAAGGCCGAAGCCGAGGAAATCAAGAAGAAGCTCGAGGCGGCCGGCGCCAAGGTCGAGCTCAAGTAACGCCTGAAAGCTTGGCGGTTTCATTCGCACAACTTCTCGTTTTTTCCGGACAGGCCGTGCGCTCGCGCGGCCTGTCTTTTGCCTTTCCTCTTTTCGTTCTTTTGTCTGTTGCCCGCCGCGCTCGCTAACTCCTCTTCGGCGCCGCGCTCTCCTTCTGTTTCGCAATTCTTCACCGGGATATTCTCATGGCCGACCGTAACCACACCGAACGCGTAAACTTCGGCAAGCTCCGCGAAGTGATCCAGCCGCCGAATCTCATCGAGATTCAAATCACCTCGTATCTCGAATTTCTCCAAAAGGGCATCCCGGAGAAACAACGCAAGCCCCAGGGGCTCGAGGCGGTCTTCCGCGAAGTCTTCCCGATCCTGAGCTATGACGAGCGCCTCACGCTCGAATACGTTTCCTACACGCTCGGCGATCCGAAGAATAACGAGCTCGAGTGCCTCCGCGAAGGCATCACCTATTCGGTGCCCCTCTATGTGAAGCTCCGCCTGCGCGAGGAAGACTTCATTAAGGACGAGGACATCTACATGGGCGAAATCCCCATGGTCACCGAGCGCGGTTCGTTCATCATCAACGGTGCGGAGCGCGTCGTCGTCTCCCAGCTTCACCGGTCCCCCGGCATCGCCTTCGAGGTCACCCCGCACCCAAACGGCAAGCCGCTCCACTCTTTCCGCATCATTCCCGACCGCGGCACCTGGCTTGAAGTGCAGTTCGACAACAATGACCTGCTCTACGTTTACCTCGACCGCCGCCGCCGTCGCCGGAAATTCCTGATCACCACGCTGCTTCGCGCCATTGGCTATTCCAGCGACATCGACCTCCTGAATCTTTTCTACGAGATCAAGGAACTCAAGGTCTCCAAGGCCCTCGATTTGGAAAACGTGTCGACCCTCGTCCTCGTGGAAGACGCCATCGACGCCCAGAAAGGCGTCGTGCTCGCCCGCGCCTTTGAGCCGCTGACCAAAGCGATCGTCCGCACCTTCGAGAAGCATGACATCACGACCCTTCGCATCATTGATACCTCGATCGACGAAGGCGCGATCATCCGCGCGCTAAAGAAAGATCCGACGCGCAACGAAGAGGAAGCCCTCAAGGAAATCTACAAGCGCCTCCGTCCCGGCGAGCCGCCGACCACGGCCAACGCCAAAGCTCTCCTCAAGCGCCTTTTCTTCGACCCAAAGCGCTATGACCTCGGCCGCGTCGGCCGCTATAAGGTTAACCAGAAGCTCGGCCTCAAGGCCGCGCTCGAACAGCGCATTCTCGAGAGCGCCGACATCGTCGCCGCCACGAAGTATCTCGTCCGTCTCAAGCGCGGCGTCGGTGTCGTCGACGACATCGATCACCTTGGATCGCGCCGCGTCCGCACCGTCGGCGAGTTGCTCGCCAACCAATGCCGCGTCGGCCTCAGCCGCACGGAGCGTCTCGTCCGCGAGCGTATGACGATGTATGACCAGAGCGTCGACTCGATCACCCCGCAGAAGCTGATCAACCCGAAGGCGCTGACGACCGTCATCCGCGATTTCTTCGCGCGCAGCCAGCTCTCGCAGTTCATGGATCAGATCAACCCGCTCGCCGAGGTCACGCACAAGCGCCGCCTCTCCGCGCTCGGGCCGGGCGGTCTCAACCGCGAACGCGCCGGCTTTGAAGTCCGTGACGTCCATCCGTCGCACTACGGTCGCATCTGCCCCATCGAAACGCCCGAAGGTCCGAACATCGGCCTCATCAATTCCCTCTCGACTTACGCCCGCGTAAACGAGTTCGGGTTCATCGAGACGCCTTACCGCGTCGCGAAGGACGGCCGCGTGACCGACAAGATCGAATACCTCACCGCCGATCAGGAAGAGGGCAAGGTCATCGCCCAGGCCAACTCCGAACTCGACGACAAAAACC
>JBDSGI010000051.1:0-9943 GCA_039919035.1 Opitutaceae bacterium | reverse complement strand
GCCAAGCGCCTCGAAGTCACCGCCGTGAGCGTGCCTCCGGAATTGCGGGGGCCGAATGTCGTGCGGGTCGGCAACCCGCACGACGAAATTCTAGCCGCCGCCGACAAGCTCGATGTGGACATGATTGTCCTGACGACGAAGGGCCGCGCCGGCATCAATCGGTTTTTTGTCGGTGGCACCGCCGAACAAATCATGCGCCACGCCAAGTGTCCGGTGCTATCGACGCGCCGCCTGTAGCCAGTCCGGCGGCCAAATCCGTCCGCCCTATCGCTCCGCCGTTCCTCGCATGAGACCTTGTTGGTTTTTCGTTGTGTTTGCCCTCGAGACGGGGGCAATTTTCGCGCCCAGGATCGCGGCTGGCCCCGCCCTCACGCTCAAGCGCTTCACCTGAGGCGCCCCTTTTTCCCGAGATCACATTTTTATGGGGCGCCGCAAGCGAGAGGGCGCATCACCTCGTCATCGCAAGCCGCCCCGATTCGCACCCGTCACCCCACTATCCTCCCATGTCCTCCTCCGACAGCTCCACCCCGCGCGCCAAATCAGGCTCCAGCCGCGTCCGCATCTTCTTCAACGGATTCGCCCTCGGCGTGCTCTGCACCGCCGCCGGGGTGTGGTATCTCCATCGCCAGGCGCAGCAGCGTCCCGCCGCGCAGGAGCGCTTCGAGCAGGCCGCCGGCGCCACCACGGGGGCATTGGCCGACACAATGACGAGAGCCGGCGAGGCGCTCCGCGCCAAACTTGAAACCCTCGATCTTACCCCGGAACAAATCGGCGAGGAACTCGCCCGCACGGGCAAAATCGTCCGCCGCCGGGCGAGCGATCTGGCGGAACGCGCCACGGACGCGGCCACCGACGCTTACATCACGACCACCGTCTCCGCGAAAATTGCCGCCGACAGCGAGCTTTCGATTCGCAACATCTCGGTATCGACCGCAGCCGGGCGCGTGGCACTCGAAGGCACCGTCGCCGCGCCCGAACAACTCGGCAAGGCGGTGGCGCTCGCGCTCGGCACCTCCGGGGTGAAAGAGGTCACTTCCAATCTCAAGGTGCAGCCGGCAAAGTAACCGCGTCCACGAAGCGAGCGCCAATCGCTGGCGCGAATGCGGTCCGCGCGCGCGCTTTAAACCTTTCCGAATACCCTCTCCACCGGCTGCCGGGTGGCGAAGTCGTGAGACTTTGGCTCCGGTGAGAACGAACGCGTCCAAAGTCTCACCACCTCGGTTACGAGGGTATTCGGCTCGGGGCTTAACCCGGAATCCCCGAGCCGCCGGGCGCCGTTCCCGTTTGTCCGGCGGGGTTCAACAGTCGCTCCAGTTCCGCCGCATCGAGGCCGGACAGTTCGCCGGCCACCTCCCGGATCGTGCGCCCGCCCGCCATCGCGGCCTTCGCGATCTTAGCCGCCTGATCGTAGCCGATCACGGGCGCAAGCACGGTGACCATCGCCAGGCTGCGCTCGACACTGGCCGCGCATTTTTCCGCGTCGGCTTCGAGTCCCGCCACGCACCGCCGGGAGAAAACCCGGCTCGCATTGGCCAGCAGCTCGATCGACTGGAGAAGATTGTGCGCGATCACGGGGAGCATGGTGTTCAGCTCAAGGTTCCCGAACGTCCCGGCAAACGCGATCGCGGCGTCGTTGCCGATCACTTGGGCGCCGACTTGGATGACCATCTCGCACATCACGGGATTCACTTTGCCGGGCATGATCGAGGAACCCGGCTGGGTTGGCGGCAGCCGGAGTTCGCCCAAGCCGCAGCGGGGGCCGGAGCCGAGCAGGCGGATATCGTTCGCGATCTTAATCAGGGAAACCGCCACGGTGCGGAGCGCCCCACTCGCTTCCACGCACGCGTCACGCGCGGCCTGCGCCTCGAAATGATTCGGTGCCTCGCAGAGTTCGAGTTGGGTTTCCGCCGCGAGTCCCGTGATCACGCGGCGGGCGAATTCCGGATGGGCGTTGAGCCCCGTGCCGACAGCCGTGCCGCCCAGCGCCAGTTCGCCAAGGTGGCGGCGCAACGTCCGCACCCGCTCGATCGCATGCGCCACCTGGCTCGCGTAGCCGCCAAACTCCTGCCCGAGCCGGAGGGGAGTCGCATCCTGCAAATGGGTGCGCCCGATCTTGATCACACCGGCAAACGCGGCCGCCTGTTTCTCCAGCGCCCCGTGCAATTCCCGCAGGGCGGGCACCAGGTCAAATTCGACCGCTTCCAGCGCGGCAAGATGGATCGCGGTGGGAATTACGTCGTTGCTCGACTGGCCGACATTCACGTGATCGTTCGGATGAATCGGCTGACCACCCGCCAATTCCGTGGCGCGGCGCGCGATGACCTCGTTGGCATTCATGTGGGTCGAAGTGCCCGAACCGGTTTGAAAAACATCGACCACAAACTGTGCGTCCCACCGGCCGTCCGCGACCTCGCGGGCCGCCACTTGAATCGCCGCGGCGATCTCGGTGGGGAGGAGCCCGAGGCCGCCGTTCGCGCCGGCGGCGTGGTGCTTGATTAGGCCAAGGGCGCGGATAAAGCGGCGCGGCAGGCGCAGGCCGCTGATCGGAAAATTCGCCACGGCGCGCGCGGTCTGGGCGCCGTAGTAGGCGCCAGCCGGCACTTTGATCTCGCCCAGCGAATCGCGTTCGGTGCGTGAGGGGCTTTTCATGGTGGTGATTCTACCACGCCGCCGCCGATGTGGACACCTCTTCCTCGCCTTTGTTTTCCCCGACGCGCGTCGGGCCCAAAACCAAATCTTCCCACCGCCCCCGATCGCTTCGAGAATGGCAGCGTGAAATGGTCATTTAAGCTCGGCACGTTTTCCGGCATCGGCGTTTACATGCATTGGACGTTCCTGCTGCTCGTGGCGTGGATCTACACCAGCCACCTCAAGCTGGGCGAGGACGCCGGCCAGGCGCTGGCGGCAGTCGGGTTTATCCTCGCTCTTTTCTTGTGTGTCATGCTCCACGAATTCGGCCACGCGCTTACGGCCCGGCGGTTTGGGGTTAAGACTCGCGACATCACGCTGCTCCCGATTGGCGG
The DNA here is from genome assembly GCA_039919035.1 of Opitutaceae bacterium. Lineage (GTDB taxonomy): Bacteria > Verrucomicrobiota > Verrucomicrobiia > Opitutales > Opitutaceae > ER46. The sequence continues at coordinate 6,920 of JBDSGI010000051.1, read as the reverse complement.
CGTGGCGCGGATGGAGCGCATTCCGGAAAAACCGATCGAGGAATTCTGGGTCGCGATCGCCGGCCCGGCGGTAAACGTGGCCATCGCCGCGGTGCTCTTCGCGGTGGTCGCACCGCTCAACGGCGTGTCCGCGCTCTTCGACGTGGAATTGCTCGAGGGCAATTTCCTCATCCGCCTGCTGTGGGTGAACCTGTTCCTCGTCGCCTTCAACCTGCTGCCGGCCTTCCCGATGGACGGCGGCCGCGTGCTCCGCGCCCTGCTCGCCACGCGCCTCGGCCGGCGCCGCGCGACGGTCATCGCGGCGGGTGTCGGCCAGGCGATGGCGGTGCTTTTCTGCGTCGTCGGCATTTTCTACAATCCGATGCTGATTCTCATCGCGGTCTTCGTCTTTCTCGGCGCGCAGGCCGAGGCCGGCGCCATCGTGTTGCAGTCGGCGCTCGCCGGGCTGCGCGTGCGCGATGCGATGATGGCGCGCTATCGGGCGCTCGACGCCACCGACACGCTCGACACCGCCGTGGAGCAACTGCTCGCCGGCTCGCAGCAGGACTTTCCGGTTACAGAGGATGGGAAGGTCGTCGGCATTCTGCGGCGCAACGACCTCGTGAAGGCGCTCGCCGACGGCCGCCGCGCCACGCCAGTGCGCGAGGTGATGAGCCATCAGTGCGACGCCGTGGAGGCCCACACCGATTTGTCGATGGCAATGGAAGCGTTGCGCCGGGCCGGCTGCGCCAGCGCGCCGGTAGTCACCGACGGAAAATTGGTGGGCCTGCTCACCTTGGAAAATGTCAGCGAACTCGTAATGGTGAACAACGCCCTGCACAAAGATCACGAGTGACGCCGGCCGCGTCCGAGCCCCACGTTTAAGCCAATTCCCGATTTCTACGATGACTGAAACCGCGCCCGTTTTGCTCGACGAACTGTCCGGCCTGCACGCCGCTGACTTGGCCGATCGCCTGCAGCGACTTGACGCCGGCGCGGCGCGCGCGCTGCTGCGGCAGCTGCCGCCGGAAAAATCCGCCGCCGCGCTCGCCGAACTCGAGGAGGAGCGTCTCTCCGATCTGCTCGCGGAATTCACCGCGCCGGAGCTGGCCGGACTGCTCCAGCGCATTTCGCCGACAGACGCCGCCGATGTGCTCCAACAAGTCCGGCCGGCATTGCGCCGCGAGACACTCACCGCCCTCGCGGGCGAGCCCGCCGCTGCCATCCGCGCCCTGCTGAAATACCCCGACGACACCGCCGGCGGCATCATGTCGAGCCGGTTCATCGCGCTGCGCGAGGAGATGACCGTCGAACAAGTCCGCGAATTGCTACGAGCGCGGGCGGAGGAGGAGCGCACGGAGGACGTAGCCTACTTCTATGTTACCGATGGCGACCAACGCCTGCTCGGCATCGTCAGCCTGCGCGATCTGGTCTTTCGCCGCGCGGAACGGCGTATGACCGAAATCATGAACCGTGAAGTGCGCGTCGTGCGCGTCGCGGACGATCAGGAAGAATTGGCGCGGAAGTTCGAGCACTACCACTACCTCGGTCTGCCCGTCCTCGACGCGGCAAACCGCCTCGTCGGCGTCGTCAAGGCGAGCGATGCCCTCGAAGTAGCGCGCAAGGAAGCGACCGAGGACATGCAGCTGATGGTCGGTCTCTCCGGCGAGGAGCGCGCGCTGACGCCGTGGTCGGTCGCGATCCAGCGGCGTTTGCCGTGGCTTTTCGTCAATCTCGCCACCGCGTTTCTGGCGGCGGCGGCCGTGGGCTTTTTCGAAAGCACGATCGCGCAGTGGACGGCACTCGTGGTCTTCCTACCGATCATCGCCGGCCAGGGCGGCAACGCCGGCATGCAGACGCTGACGATCATCATCCGCGATCTCGCGCTGGGGGAGCTTACGCCGGGCGACGGGCGCAAGGCCCTCCTGAAGGAACTAACGCTCGGCTGGATCAACGGCGCCGCGATCGGTCTGACCGTCGGCGTGATTGGCTGGCTCTGGAAGGGCAGCATCATGCTCGGCGTCGTGGCCGGATCGGCGATGGTGCTGAACCAGCTCGCCGCCGCCCTGTCGGGCGTGCTCATTCCCTTCGGCCTAAAATCCATGAAACTCGATCCGGCCCTCGCGTCCAGCATTCTGCTCACCACTGTCACCGACGTCGCGGGTTTTTTCATTTTCCTCGGTCTTGCGGCCGCCGCGATGCGGACCTTTCCACTTTAGCCGCCGCAACCGCTCCACAGTTGACGGCCCACCTGAGATTGAGGCGAAATGGACACGCCGGAACGCAAAACGAAACGCCTATGAAAAAAAAATCCGCTCCTCAAAAATCCCAGAAGAAAACAGCTGCTCGCTCAGTGAAAACCCGCGCCCGGAACTCCTACCCGATCCTGCGCCGACTGCTCGTGCCCCTCGATTTCTCGGGCCAGTCCCGCGAAGCCCTGCTCTACGCGATCCCCCTCGCCCTCCAAGCCAAGGCCGACCTCGTCTTGCTCCACGTCGTCGAGCCAGTGACCATCACTGCGCCGGAGTTGGGACTGATGAACGCCGACATGGTGGGGATGATGGGAGCGGCGGCGCGGCGGCTCGAGCAACAGGCGGAAGAATTGATTCCGGCGGCCTTGAAAACGCGCACCCTGGTGCGCATCGGCCTACCAGCCGCAGAAATTCTGGCCGTCGCGCGGCGGGAGAAGATCGACCTGATTGTGATGTCCACGCAAAGTCGGAGCGCGCTCAAACGCTTCTTTATCGGCAGCACCGCCGACCAAGTCATGAAAAACGCCAATTGCCCGGTGCTCTCCGTGCGCCGTCACTAGTTCCCAATCACGCTAGCGCGACGACAAGCTCCCCCCGCTGCCTCATGCTGGAAAAAAATTCTCGACCGCCGCATGCCGCCCGTCTTGTCGCGATTTTTTTGAGTTTCGTCGCAGCGTGCGTCGCCCGCGCGGCCGACGAGTTTGGCAGCTGGCACACCCTCTCGCTCGGCGTGCTCGAGAATGAACGTTGGAAACTCACGGCGCTCGGCCAGGTGCGTTTTCGCGACCACAGCTCGCAGCTCTTTGCCTACGTGCTGAGCCCGCAGGTGGAATTCAAGGCGAGCCCTTATCTGCGGGTGGGTTTGAACTACACCTATCTCCCCGCGAAACCACCCGGCCGCTCCCGGTTCCTCGATCAGAAACGCTGGGAGTTCGAGCTGAACCCGCGCTGGCCGGTCAGCGAGCAGCTCACGCTTGACCTGCGCAATCGCTATGAACTGCGCTGGATCGAGGGTCGCGCGGGAATTAACGAGCGCTCGCGCCACCGTCCCCAGGCTACGTTTCGCCTGAGGCACGCCGGCCCATTGGAGTCGGTATTTGCCCACCACGAGATTTTCTATGACTACGTCTTACATCGACGCACCGAAACCCGCCTCGTCCCGGCCGGTTTTAATTTTCGCCTCAGCCCGCGCGCCGGCTTTCTATCCTACTATCTGATCCGATCCGTGCTCGCTGCGCGGGAATGGACTCACTCGCAGGTGATCGGCACTCAATTCTCGATCAAGCTTTGAGGTGAAATAGGTGCGCTTCGCGCGGACCATACTTTGCCTCGCCATGCCCGCGGTGCTGGCCAACGTGTTCCCATGCCCTGGCTGGAATATCCGCTCATCAACCTCGGCGATTCCAAGGTCACCGTGCTCACGCTCGGCAAGATCGGCTTTTGGTTTGTCTTCATCATTGCGCTCAACGTGTTCGTGCGGCGCCTCGTCGTGCGACCGGCGCTGGCGCGCACCCGCTTCGACTCCGGCCTGCAATTCGCCATCGCGAAAATTTTCGGCTACATCTTCGTCACGTTCGGATTCTACGCCGCGCTGCTCGTCAACGGCGTCAACCTCAGCTCCCTCGCCGTCATCGCCGGCGCCCTCGGCGTCGGCATCGGCTTCGGCCTGCAGAACATCGTCAGCAATTTCGTGAGCGGCCTGATTCTTCTGGCAGAGCGACCGGTGGCCATCGGCGACCGCATCGAGGTCGCCGGCGTGGCCGGCCAGGTGACGAAGATCAGCCTGCGCAGCACCACGGTGGTCACCAACGACAACATCTCGATCATCGTGCCAAACTCCGATCTCATCACGCACCCGATCACGAATTGGAGCCATGGCGACCCCAAGGTGCGGATTCGCGTGCCCATCGGCGTCGCGTATGGCACCGATGTCGAAAAGCTCCGAGGGATACTAATGGAAGTCGGCGACGAGCATCCCAACGTCCTCAAGACTCCCGCCCCCAACGTCTATTTCTCCGGCTTCGGCGACAGCTCGCTAAATTTTGAGCTCGGGGTGTGGACCCAAACCATGGCCCACGCGCCCCGCCGGTTCCGCAGCGATATCAATTTCGCGATCGAGCGGAAATTCCGCGAGCAAGGCATCGAGATTCCTTTCCCTCAGCGCGTGGTGCACCTGCGCCCGCCACCGACCAGCGAGCCTCCGAGTTGATCTGCGGTTTCGAGCGGCCCGCGCCGCAACCACTGCTCGCAAGCCCGTGCGATCAAAAAGGCGGAATTGGTGGAGGGCAGGGTCCGTCAAAGTGTCCCGATCTTAGACGATTCACCGCTCCGCTACGAAAACCCATCAACGAAAAGGAGCCTCTTACCTCAAACTCACGGAAAGAAACGGCGGCGACGCGCTCGAAAATCAGATCGTCGGAAAACTCGCGCACGGTATTACCAATCCTTCGCCCCGGAATTCGAATGCCTCGTGCAGGCGCAGGGAAGGTCTCAGATCTTTTCGAGAGGGTGGATTTCCACAGGTCTATCTTGCCCGCCTCGTGAGAGCGTGGCACATCCGCTTCCCCGAGGCGCAGCTGCCCCGGGCAAAAACTTGTGCCGAAACGAATCCTAATCATGGTTGGGCGCCCCACCCTACGCGGAATGAATCCTGTGGCCGCTCGGTTTCGCGCCGCCGGGCTGGACGCGTCCGCCGAAAACCGCATTGAGAAGGACGACGCCTCATGACCTGGCAAATGGCAGTCGTGCTCGCCGTCCTGGTGGCGACGTTTTGGCTGATCGCGACGGAAAGACTGCGGGCGGAGCTGGCTTCGATCGGGGCGTGCTGCGTGCTGTTGCTCACGAACGTGCTCAAGCCCGCGGAAGTTTTCCCGCTGTTCGCCAGCGAGGCCGTCGTGACCGTCGGAGCGATGTTTGTGCTGAGCGCCGCCCTGGAGCGGGCGGGCGTGATCGAGTCCGCCGCGCGGGCGCTGCAACTGCTGCCGCTGCGCAGCGAGCGGCTCGTGCTGTGCCTCGTGCTGCCGCCGGTGCTCGCCGTGTCCGCCTTCGCGAACAACACCCCCGTCGTCGTGGTGTTTCTGCCCATCCTGGTGGCGCTCGCGCGCGAGCGAAGCCTCGCCCCCTCCAAGCTCCTCATCCCGCTCTCCTTCGCCTCGATCCTCGGCGGTTCTTGCACCTTGATCGGCACCTCGACCAATCTCGTCGCCAGCAGCGTGGCCGAACGGCTGGGCGTGGAGCCGATCGGGATGTTCGAGATGGTCAAGCTCGGCGGCCTGCTCGCGGCCGGCGGTTTTATTTATCTCGTGGTGCTCGCCCCGCGGCTGCTGCCGGCCCGCGCCACGGTCACGATGCTCCTCGGTTCGACGCCGATGCGGCAGTATCTCACCGAAACATTCGTCCCCGCCAAGTCCGCGATCATCGGGCGGCTCGCCCGCGAGGCCCTCGCCGCTGTGCTGCCGCGCGCCCGGTTGGTGGAACTCATCCGTCAGGATGAAACCCGGCCCCGTGACCCGGCGACGGCGAAAATCGAGCCCGGTGACCGGCTGCGCGTCCATGTCGACGCCGAAGGCATCGCCGCCATCAAGGAACGCCGCGGCCTCAGCCTGCACGCCAACACCCCGGACGATCTCGCCCTCGGCGAAACCGAGGAGACGGAGATCGTCGAATGCGTGGTCGGACCGCAATCGGCCCATCGCGGTCGCACGATCGCGGACTCCAGCCTCGGCCGCCAATATGGCGTGCACGTGCTCGCGCTCCATCGCGCGGGCGAAAATCTCCGCGAGCACTTCGACACCATCCCGCTGCACACGGGCGATCTTTTGCTGATCGAGGCCGGGAAAAACGAACTCTCCGCGCTGCAGTCTGCCGGTGATCTCCTCCCGCTGGCGGGCGCCCGGCGGCAACCGCGGCGGCGGAAGCGCTGGAGTGCGGGCGGACTAAGGGCCGGCGTGGTCGCGCTCTCGGCGCTCCAGATCCTCCCCGTGTCGGTGGCGGCGCTGGTCGCGGCGGTGCTCGTCATCGCCCTGGGTTGCCTCGACGCCGACGAGGCCTATCACGCCGTGGACTGGTCGTGCCTGTTTTTGATCGGCGGAATGCTGGTCATCGGCACGGCGCTGGAAAAAACTCATGTGGTTGAAATCACCGCGCGCTTCGTCACCAGCCATGCGGCGGCGCTCGGGCCCGCCGTCATGCTCAGCCTCGTGATCCTCGCCGCCACGACCCTCACCAATTTCCTGTCGAACAACGCCGTCGCCGCCCTGCTCGTGCCCCTCGCCATCGAGACCGCGCGCCTGCTGCAGGTTGACCCGCGCCCGTTCGTGATGGGCGTGGCGTTCGGCGCCTCCGCGTGTTTTGCCACGCCGATCGGCTACCAGACCAATACACTCGTCTTCAGTGCCGGCGGCTACCGCTTCAACGATTTCGTGCGCATCGGTCTGCCGCTGAATTTGCTGCACTGGATTGCCACCTCGCTGCTGATTCCGATTTTCTGGCCGCTGCGCTGACTCGGAAGGTTGCGCGAAACGCGCGGGGCGCAGGATGATGTCCGTTATTGTGCCCTCCGGCGGCACCTGACGAAAATGTAAGGCACTGCGGCTTGGCGACCATTGCCCCGGGCCGAATGGTCTCGCTCATCCCCACGCCCGTGCGACCCCGCCCGGCGCAAACGCAAACCTCAACCGGAGCATACCA
>JBDSGI010000050.1:0-5975 GCA_039919035.1 Opitutaceae bacterium | reverse complement strand
CTACGAGGAAATCGTCCAGCCGGTGAAGTTGCGCGGCGACGTTTTGGTAATGGCGCTTGATCGCGAAGGCCGCCGCGACGAGGAGGCCCGTGACGAGCAGCGTGGCCCAGCCGCCCTCGTGGAATTTTACGACGGTGAGCGAAATAAGGATGAACGTCGTGAGGGCCAGGCCGAAGCCGTTGATCGCGAGCTTGCGGCGCCAGTGTGGTTCAGTGCGGCGGCCGCGCCACCAGTGGACGACCATCCCCAGTTGCGAGAGCGAAAACGTGATAAAGACGTTGATCGAGTAGAGGACAACGAGGAGGGCCACGGAGCCGCGCGTAACCAAGAGCATGCCAAGACCGGCGGCGCCCATGAGTAGCACGCCGTTTTGGGTGACGAAGCGGTCTGAGAGATTGGCGAAACGAGTGGGGAACCAGCGGTCGAGCGCCATGTTCGCGAGCACGCGCGGGCCGTCGAGAAATCCGGCTTGCGCGGCGATGAGGAGCAGCGCGGCCTCGGAGGCGAGCGTGACCCACACGAAAGTCGTGCCGGTGCCGGGCGACCATGCGGCCGTGAGTTTTCCGAAGAGGACGGCGTTGAGCGTCTTCCCCTCGACCGGTTCGACGCGGTAGAGGAGATAGGCGAGCAGGAGGCCGGCGACGGTGAGGGCGAGCGAGGTCCCCATGTAAAACATGGTGCGGCGTCCCGTCTCCACCCGCGGCTCGCGCAGAATCGGCAGGCCGTTGCTCACGGCCTCGATGCCGGTATAAGTGCCGGCGCCCATGCTGTAGGCTTTGAGGAGCAGCGCGAGGAGGCCGAACCAGCCGATTTCCGCCGAGACGGTGTGAACTTCCTGCACGGTTGCTGTCGCCACGTCGCCGAATCCAGACGCGTGCGTCACGATCGCGTAGAGCATGGCGAACGCATGGGTGCCAAGAAACACGAAGAACACCGGCACGCAGAGCAGCACGGATTCGCGGACGCCGCGGAGGTTGAGCAGGGTGAGACCGGTAACCCCGGCGCACGCGAACGGCAGCTTCCACTCGTGCAGCCCTGGCGGCAGCAGGCTGAAAAGCGCATCGGCCCCACTCGCGACCGAGATCGTGATCGTGAGGACGTAGTCGATGAGCAGGGCGCTGCCGGAGACAACGCCGGCAGCGGGGGAGAGGAGCTTGCTCGCGACGAGATAGCCGCCGCCACCGGTGGGAAACAGCGCGATAATCTGCGAGTAGCTCGCGCAGATCGCGATGATGGTCACGACCGAAGCGAGGGCGACGAAGACCGCGAGATGGGGATTCGCGCCGAGCGTGCGGAAGGTTTCCTCGGGGCCGTAGCATGAGGAGGAAAGGCCGTCCGCGCCTAGGCCGACCCAAGCGAAGAGCGCGATGAGCGAGACCTTGTGGAAGAGGTTGCGGTCGGTCAGCGACCGGGACTGCCCGAGGAAAATGGAGCGGAGAGTGGGCATGGGAGTGCGATACGGACGGAGGCGGGCGGTGGAGCGCGTTGACCCAACGCGCTGGTTCGTGAGTGGCGGGTTCGGCGGGCGAAGCGCGTTGGTTCAACGCGCTCTACCTCGATCCGATTTAATTTTTCCCCGCGGTCTTCTCGCGGACGAGGAGGGCGAGCATCGAGTCGAGCAGGCCGTTGCCGCCTTGTGCGCCGGTGACGCTGACGTCCGGGACGAGGCGGATATTTTTTTCCGCGAGCGTCTGTGTGAGTTGCATGATGGTGTAGTTGGCGCTGCCGAGGGATTCGACGCCGGCGCGATAGGCTTCGGCTTTCGCGTTGCCGGTCGCGCGGATGGCGTCGGCTTCGCCGAGCGCGCGGAGCTTGGTGGACTCGGCTTCACCGCTGGCTTTGCGGATCGCGGAGTTCGCGTGGAGCTCGGCGATGCGCACGCCTTGGTCAGCATCAACCATTTGCTGCTGGATGTTGGCGAGGGCGGTGGCCTTCACGAGTTCCTGGCGCTGGCGCTGCGCTGCCTCTTGGGTCGCGTAGGTTTTCTTTTCCTCCTCGGCGATTTTACGATCGGTCTGGGTTTTCATCAGCTCGACGGGTGGCGTGATGTCGCCGATGAGCGTGTCGATCGCCTGCACGTCGTAGGCGGCGAGGGCGGCGCGGATGTGCGCGGCGGCCTCGACCTGGCGGTCGCTGCGGGCGTTGAGGAAATCGAGCACGGTGTGGTGCTGCGCGGAGTTGCGGAAATAATTTCCGACGATCGGCTGGAGCGCGTGGTCGACGAGGTTTTGCATCGAGCCGAGGCGCGAGATGACCTTCGGGGCGTCGAGCGCGCCGACGTGGATGATCTGGGAACCGTCGAGGTTGAACGCGAAGCCGTCCTTGAAGCGGACGGTGATCGAGTTGAGTTTTTCGTCGAAGTGGTGGGCCTCGGTGCGGTTGGCCCAGTTGAGGACGATGTTCGTGGTGGGCACGAGTTCGGTGCGCATGATGCGCGTGTTGACCGGATGCTTGCCGGGGAAAAGCGGCGTGACCCACACGCCCTTGTGGCCGACGTTGACGAGGTCGCCGTGCTTGAACGCCGCGCCGCTCACGTCCTCATGCGCGAGCCCGACGAAGGAAATCACGACGCCGACGGAGCCGATGGGGATGTTTAGCATCGGCACCGATTCGACGGCGACGAACCACGGGTTGAGATTCCACGCGCCCGAGAGGAGGACCTGCTCCTGTAAACCGCGGCGACCGCCGGCGACGAGGAAGGCCTGGGCGTTTTGGAAGTTGTCATGGTCGGGGATGAGGCCGCCGGCGATGTCGCCGCCCTCGATGGGTTTGCCATCGAGCGTGGTGACGATGCCGACCATGTCGGGGGCGATGCGCGTGACGGCGAGTTGCTCGGCGGACATGCCGTGTTCATGCGCGTTGCCGGCGTTGATGACGGTGAAGAGCGCGGGGTTGATGCGATACGTGCCGGCCGTGAGCACGCCGAGCTGGCGGCCCTTCTCGCCGCCCGCGGACAGGAAGGCGCGCGCGTCCTGAAAATTGTCGCACGCGATGACCTTCGCGAGCAACCGCTCGGCGGGAATCTGTGCACCGGCGGCAGCGACGACTACAGCGATCTCGCCCTGCGGCACAATGACGACGGGGACCTTGGCGACGCGGAATTGCCAGAAGCCGTAGCCGAAGTGGAGGCCGGGCGGGAGTGTGTCGGCCTGGTAGCCGGCTTCGCTGTGAAGCGCAATGAGTTCACCGGGTGCGAGATTGCGGCGGGCGAATTTTTTGACGACGACACCGACCTGATTCTCGCGAATCACGACGATGCCATACAGCAAGGGTGCCATGAGCGCGCCGGCGGCGAGCAGCAGGCCGCGTTCGGCCCACGTGTCGACGAACATGAAGAAGACGACGGCCGCGAGCACGAGCGAGGCGCCGCCGAGCGCCACGCGTTGCGCGAGTGGGCGCGGTTGCAGGGCGAGGCCTTTGAGCACGAGGCTCACGCCGAGGAGCAGCAGATGGGCGAACAGGATCGCGACACCGGCGGGGGACAGGAGGGCTGAGGGCATGGAACTGGTCTCCGAAAAGCGCCGTCCCGTGCGCACGGGTAAGCGTGCGCACACGACGGTGCGGTTGCGTAGGAGCGACCGTGTCGCGCCCGCCCGAGCGGACGCGCAGTGGATCACCCTTCCCAATGCCGACGAGGTTAGCTGACGGGCTCGGTCTTAGGAAGTGACCTTGGCCGCAGTTGCCTGCGACCGTGCGCCCCATCCGCGAAAAGATTATTTCTCGTCGCGGAAATTGGTTCCCCCGTGCTGGCCACCGAGGAAGCGGCGGCAGCTTAGGCGTGCGAATCCAAAGAACGCAGGTGACGATGGGGGCGGGTCGCGCGCGATCAAGAATTTCAACTACCTACCTCGCGCAAGTGCCTGCGATGTGGCCTGCATGCCGGTGTTTTTCATAATCAGATAATGCAGGCTCGCGGCGCGCGACGCCGGCCGCCAAGGTGTCGCATGGAAAAACGTCTGTTCTCCGAACTGGGCCTCTCCGCCGACCTGCTCAAAGCCGTGGACAAAATGGGCTTTGAGGAAGCCTCGCCGATTCAAACGGCGGTGATCCCGACGATTCTCGCGGGCAAGGATGTGGTGGGGCAGTCCTCCACCGGGTCCGGCAAGACGGCGGCGTTTGCCATCCCGGCGATCGAGAAAGTGGACCCGAAAATCCGGGCGGTGCAGGTGCTCATCCTCTGCCCGACGCGTGAACTCGCGGTTCAGGTAGCGGAGGAATTCGGTAAACTCGCGCTCTTCAAGCGCGGGGTGTCGGGTGTGCCGATCTACGGCGGCCAGAGTTATGATCGGCAGTTTCGCGCTTTGGCCGGCGGGGTGCAGATTGTCATCGGCACGCCGGGCCGCGTGATGGATCACATGGAGCGCGGCACGCTCAAGCTCGACCAACTCAAACTGGTGATTCTCGACGAGACCGACCGGATGCTCGACATGGGGTTTCGCGACGACATCGAGAAAATCCTCTCGGCCACGCCCGCCACGCGGCAGCTGCTCTTTTTCTCCGCCACTATCCCGCGCGCGATTCAGGACCTGATCGGCCGCTATTCGAAAGATCCGGCGTGGATCAAAATCGACTCGGTCGCGCAGAACGCGCCGCAGGTGGAGCAGACCTATTTCGAGGTGGACCGTCGCTCGAAGATCGAAGCCCTCACGCGCCTGATCGATGTGAACGACTTCCGCTACGGGATTATTTTCTGCAGCACAAAGATCATGGTCGACGACCTCGATGAGCACCTGCACTCGCGCGGTTACCTGACCGACCGGCTGCACGGTGACATCTCGCAGGCGCAACGCGACCGCGTGATGCAAAAATTCCGCGAGCGTAAATTTGAATTCCTCGTCGCGACCGATGTCGCGGCGCGCGGGCTGGACGTGGATGACCTTGAGGTCGTCTTCAATTTCGATCTGCCGAACGACGCCGAGGACTATACGCACCGGATCGGTCGCACCGGCCGCGCCGGCCGCAAAGGCCAAGCCTTCACGTTCGTTTCTGGCCAGGAAATATACAAATTGCAGAGCATGGTGCGCTGGGCGCGGCTCGATATCCGGCGGGGCAAGATCCCTTCACTCGACGAGGTGGAGGAAGCGCGCACGAGCGTGTTCTTCGAGAAAATCCGGGCGACCCTCGACGAGAAAAAATTCAAGCCGCACGATCGCATGATCGATCGGCTGCTGGATGATGGTTACGCAAGCACCGACATCTGCTCGGCCTTGATCACGATGTTGCAAGGCGAGGGCGCGGCGAAACCACCCGCAGCGACGCCGAAGGCGCCGGTTGCAGCGGCTCCGGGCAAGCCGGCTCCGAGCTGGGCGAAAAGCGTGGTGGGCGCGAAGCCCGCGGTGCGTCCAGCGGCCACGCCGCCGATTGCGGCGCATGCGGAATCACCGCCGGTCCGCAACGATTCTGCCGCCGATAACGACCAAACGGAATCTAGCGATGACGATGGCTCCTCGCGAAAGCCGAAATACGACCGCCCCGCGCGCACCGGCCGGGAGCCGGGCATGGTGCCGATTTTCCTGAATGTTGGACGCAAGCAGCTCGTGACCCCGGCGGATATCGTGGGAAAAATCGCGGGCGTGACGCGGCTGCCGGCCAACGTGGTCGGCGCAATCGATATTCACCAGCGCCACACGCTGGCCGATGTCGCCGAGGCCGAAGCCGACTTCGTCGTGAAAAAACTCACTGGCATCAAACTCAAGGGGATCGCGCTGGAACCCGCGCGGGCCGGCGACCTCCCGGAGCCGGTGTGAGCAGTGCTCGCGGGTGTTCGTTAGGCATCCGTAGGTTCCGCGCTCGCCTCGAAGACCACACTGTTTAGGTGTGGGAAACATCCTCCTGATCCATGAGTTATTCCGCTCGTTCGCGTGCCGTTCGCTTCCTTCTGCCCGTGCTAATTGCATTCGTGGCGGGGGCAGTGTTCATGAAATTCAAACCGTTTCCCTATCCGCAAATCATCGCGGCGGGGAAGGCCGCGAAGG
>JBDSGI010000049.1:0-3490 GCA_039919035.1 Opitutaceae bacterium | reverse complement strand
GTCGTGAAAGGCGTCGAACTCGATTTCCTGACCTTCCTCCGCGATTACCTGATTTCGAATCCCGCAGCGCTGGCGGAATACAACCGGCTGAAAGTTCAGCACGCAGCGGAGGGAAAGGAAAATTATTGGCAGGCGAAGACCACGTTCTTTGCGAAAATTCTGACGGCCCACAATCAGTGACTACCATTCCTGTCCTCATCCATGAGGGGAAAAATGGGCCGGAAGTGAAGGTAACAAAGGCGAGGAAGAAGTAGAACGACGGGGAATTGAACCTTCGTTCCCTTCGTTTTCTTCTGTTCAAAAGTCTGGTTCCGAACGGTGATCGACGCAGACTTTACACCGTCCAGCGGACCAACCCTTATGAAATTCGAACACTTCGCCCTGAATGTCCCCGAGGTCCGCGCGCACGCGCGCTGGTATGTCGAGCACATCGGCTTCACCATCGCTCGGCAGAGCGAAGACGCGCCGTTCATTCACTTCCTCGCCGACGACACCGGCCGCATCATCGTCGAGTTCTACTCGAATCCCGCCGCGCCCTATCCCGACTACGCCGCCGCGCATCCGCTGCTGTTTCACATTGCAGTCGTCGCGCCCGATGCGAAAGCCGAGCGCGCGCGACTGGAAAAGGCCGGTGCGAAATTCTTCCTGGAGCAACCCCAGCCCGACGGCTCGCTGCTTATCATGATGCGCGATCCGTGGGGCGTGGCGCTTCAGCTTTGCCAGCGCACGAAGCCGTTCCCGATGCCGTGAGGGCGCGGCTGAGTCCGTCGTGGCGCGTCACTTCCCCGCCCGCGCCGCGTCCTGCTCCGCAATGCACCGCCCTCCTGTGACCCACCCGCGCGCGACCGAGCGCGACTGGTGGTGGATTTTCGATCCGCGCCTGAGCCTGCGCGCGCGGGCAGCCCTCATCACCGGAGTTAGCGCCCTCGCCTTCACCCTGCTCGCGTCCGCTCTGGCCGGCACGCTGGTGCGCCGATCCTTGGAGCGGCAGCTCGGGGCCAATTTCGAGACGCTGGCCTTCCAGCTCGCGGACAAACTCGACCGCGTGATTCTCGCCCGGCAGCGCGAACTGCAGCTCGCCGCGAGTCTGGCGCCGATGCGTTCCACCGGCACGCCGCCGGCTGAGCGGCGCAAACAGCTCGAACTCGTGCAGGACAACTCCCGCGATTTTGCCTGGCTCGGATTTGCCGACGCCGGCGGCACCCTGCGCGCGGCGACCGGCGGCGTGTTCGAGGGCACGCCCGCGGGGAGCCGGCCGTGGTTTCTCGTCGCGCGCGAGCGCAACTACGCCGCTGGGCCGGCGGAGTTGCCCGCGCTCACCAACGAGCTCACCCCCGGCGGTGACGCCCGCGCGGCGCGCTACCTCGATCTGGCGGTGCCGGTGCAGTCAGCCGAAGGCCCGCTGCTCGGCGTGCTCGGCGCGCACCTGCATTGGGATTGGACGCGCGAGGTGCAGTTCTCGGTCGTGCCCGAAACGGCACGGCGCGAACAGATCGGCGTCACGGTTTACAGCGCCACCGGCGACGTGCTGCTCGACTCCGGCGCCTCGGGTTGGTCGCAGCCGCCCGAGCCGCCGGCGATTTCCGACGCGCGCAAGTTTCGCGGCACGTTGCTCGAGACCACCGCCGCTGGCACCAGCTATGTGAGCGGTTTCGCTCGCAGCCGCGGCTACCGCGAATATCGCGGACTCGGCTGGCTGATCGTCGTGCGGCAACCCGCCGACCTCGCGCTCGCACCGGCGCGCGAGCTGCAAGCCACGCTTTTCGGCTGGGGCGTGGTGCTCTCCGCAGCTCTCGTGATCGTCAGTTGGATTTCGGCCGGCCGCATTTCGCGTCGCCTGCGCGGCATGACGCTCGCCGCCCAGCGGATTCGCGACGGCGATGTGCTAAGCATTTTGCCGCGTCCTCAGGGCGACGGCGAACTCGCCCGCATGTGCGGCTCCGTCGGCGACCTCGTCGAGGATCTGCGCGAAAAGGCCCGCGCGCGGGACGAGAGCCCGAAGTGAAACGACGCGGCGCAAAACAGGTTTTTAGCTGGTGCAGAGCGACGAAGCGAAATTAGCCGTGTTCTTTCAGCCCACGGAACCATCGGTCAAATCGGCGGCGTGGCAGATCGACGCTTGAAGCTAACACCGCCGCGCAAAATTTCCCTTGCACCCACGCGGGTCTTGCGTCCCGTTCCTTTCAGCCAGTCCGGTCAGTGTCCAGATGCACGGTAGTTATCGTGATTTGAGTCCGACAGAGCGACAGCGCAGAGCCAGCAGTCAGCGACGGTTCTTGAGTCGTCAGCAGTGAAGTCAGCCCGCAGGCGCACCTGCGTGCGGAGCCCAAGCCATCCGCGTGTGCGGGTGGCAGCATCCAACCTTTAACCGACAACAACAGCGCACGGAGGAATTCATATGAAAAAACTCTCGACCCTGCTTGCCCAACGCCCGGCGCTGCTCCGGCAGGCGCGCCTCGCCAACCTCGCGTCGGCCTACGAAGCGCTCGACGCCTGCGCCGAACGGATCGCCCGCGCGCGTCTCACCGGCCGCGTCACCCTCAGCGCCGCCGCTCCCGAGGTCGGCCGCTATCTGGCCTCACTTGTCGCCCTTGATGGCCGCCAGTCCATTATTGAAGAACATTTCACCGACGAAGCGCTGCTCGACCTCGCCGACCTAATTGCGCTGGCCCGGGGTGAACCGACGACCGAGGTCACGTTTTGCATTGAGGAACTTGGCGAACTATTCCTCGCGCCCCTGCGCACGGCGCTGGAACGCGAAGGCGTGGTGATCGACGGCCGCACGGTTCGAAATGACACCGCGGGCTAGGCGCCTTCCCGTTTGACGCTGCGGGGTGCGGCGGATTGCTTCCGCGCACCCATGCATTCCCTCAAATTCGCCGCGTTCGCCGTCGCCTTCGTGGGGGCCGCATTTGCCGCGCCCGCACCCCGGGTGTTTCCCTACGCCTACGAAAAGCACACGATGCCCAACGGCCTCACCGCGCTTCTCATTCCGATGGAGAGCCCCGGGATCGTTGCCTACTACTCCGTTGTCCGCACCGGCAGTCGCGACGAGGTCGAGCCAGGCAAGTCCGGCTTCGCGCACTTCTTCGAGCACATGATGTTTCGCGGCACCAAGAAATATCCGCAGGCCGCCTACGAGGCCATCGTCACCAAACTCGGCGCGAGCACCAACGCCTACACGACCGATGACCACACCGCCTATCACCTGAAATTCGCCAAGGACGATCTGGAGCAGGTCATCGCCATCGAGAGCGATCGGTTTCAAAACCTTTCTTACAGCCTGCCGGTTTTCCAGACCGAGGCCGGCGCGGTTTACGGGGAATACCGCAAAAACATCACGAGCCCCTTCGCGCTCCTGAACGAAAAAATTCAAGACCTCGCCTACGACGTCCACACCTACAAGCACACGACCATCGGCTTCGAGCGCGACATCATGGTCATGGCCGGCCAGTTCGACTACAGCCTCTCCTTCTTCAAGCGCTTCTAC
>JBDSGI010000048.1:0-2560 GCA_039919035.1 Opitutaceae bacterium | reverse complement strand
GCGGGGTGGGGACGTTGGGCGACGACGCCTCGACGGAGATCGGCGCGAGCACCCGGCCGCCCTTGCCGTCGGGGCGCCAGAGATCGAGCACGGTGAAGGGCACGTCATTGTCGTGGCTGCCGAGATCACTCATCGTGCCATTGCCGAAATCCCACCAGCGATACCAGCGCGGACCGGGGAAATACGTCGCGTGGAACGGCCGCATCGGTGCGGGCCCGATCCATAAATCCCAGTTCAGGTGCGCGGGCACGGGCATCTCTTCCTTAAAGCGGTCCACGATTTGGACGCCTTGATAGAAGCCGTGCGCTTTGTCGAATTTCTCGGCGGAGGCGGCATCCTGGAGGCCCCACGCGCGGTCGGCCCACACATGCACCTCGCGCACCGGGCCAATCACGCCGGTGTCGAGGATCTCGCGGAGCGTGCGGCGCGCGGCGGAGGCGTGGCCTTGGTTGCCCATCTGCGTGGAGAGCTTCGGAAATTTCGCGGCGGTCTCGCGGAGGAGGCGGGTCTCCCAAATATTGTAGGCGAGCGGCTTCTCACAATACACGTGCTTGCCGTGCGTGAGCGCGAGCCAAGCGGCGAAGACGTGTGTGTGCTCCGCGGTGGAGACGACGACGGCGTCGAACTCGCTCGCATGATCAAACACGCGGCGCAGGTCGACGACCTTGCGGGCCTTGGGGAAACGCACCCCGGCGCCGTCGAGCGTCTGCTGGTTGATATCGCAGAGCACGGTGACATTTTCGTCGGGATGCGGGCCGGGCTCGCCCCCGAGTTCGGCCAGCGCGCGAGCGGCGTTTTTCTTCGCGGCCGCCGGAGCGGCGGAACCGGAGAGGGTGAGCTCGTTGAAACTGGTGTTGGCGCGGCCACCGGCGCCGATGAAGGCGATGTTGAGTTTGCTATTGAGGTTCTGGCCGCGGAGGAACGCGGGCGCGCCGGCGATTACGCCAGCGGTGGCAAGGGAGCGGCCGAGGAACGTGCGACGCGAGATGGCCGGGGAGGGGCGAAGTTTCATGGGGTGATGGGGTGAGGTAAATCTCGCGGCATCTGCAGGCCAGGCGCAAACCACAAAGTTGGCTGGCAGTGTCTCAGTTGGGTTTGTCATTGCGAGTCCGGCGCAGCCGGGCGCGGCAATCCAGCTGGATTTTCAGATGGATTGCTTCGTCGCGGCGCTCCTCGCAATGACAGCCAAAAAATCAAACTCAGACACTATCAGTTAGCGCGATTCGCGGCTCGCGCCGCGCGCGATTCGCCTCACGCTGCGCTCATGAACCGCCGGACGTTCCTTTCCGTCGCCGCGGGCGCCACCGCCGCCGCGTTTGTGTCCCCCGCTCTCGCCGCGCCGAAACGCCGGCTGCGACCCGCGATCATGTATTCCACGATCGGCGTGAAGGGATCGGTGCTGGAGAAATTCCGGGTGATGAAGGCCGCGGGCTTCGAGGGCGTCGAGCCGGTGGGCGCGATGAACCGCGACGAAGTGCTCGCGGCGCTGAAGGAAACCGGCCTCGAGGCCGCGAGCGTGTGCGACCATCTCCACTGGGTGAAGCCACTCTCCGCGCCCGACGAGGCGACGCGCCAGATCGGCCTCGATGGGCTCCTCCACAGTCTGCGCGATGCGCACGCCTATGGCGCGACGAGTGTGCTGCTCGTGCCCGGTGTCGCCCGCAACGGCGTGACTTATTGCGAGTGCTGGGACCGCTCCCTTGTCGAAATCCGCAAGGCCGTCTCGCTCGCGCGCGAGCTGCGTGTGAAGATCGCGATCGAGAATGTCGGCAACGAGTTCATCGTGAAACCCGAGCAGGCGGTCGAATACCTCGACGCGATTGGCAGCGAGTGGGTCGGCTGGCACTTCGACATCGGTAACGTGGGCCGCACCGGGTTTCCCGCCGAAAAATGGATCGAAGCGCTCGGCCGGCGCATCGTGCGGATCCACGTGAAGGATTTCCGCGCCGCGCCCACGGCCGGTGCGACGAAAGCCGCCGACCGCCCGAAACTGCTCGACGGAGATACCAACTGGCCCGCCGTGATGGCCGCGCTCGACCGCGCCGGCTACAGTGGCTGGGGCATCTCCGAGCAGCCGGGGAATCAGGCGGCGGATTTAGCGAGCGCGCGGGATTTGACGGAGCGGATGGGGAAGATCTTCTCGCTTTAAGCGCGAGCGGCACTCACCCCAGAATATCCTTCACCACGTGCCCGTGCACGTCGGTCAGGCGGAAGTCGCGGCCATCGTGGCGGAAGGTGAGTCGCTCGTGATCGAGGCCGAGTTGGTGCAGGATGGTCGCGTGGAGGTCGTGCATGTGGACCTTGTTCTCGATGGCGAAGTGGCCGAAGTCGTCGGTCGCGCCGTAGGCGAAGCCGGGTTTGAAGCCGCCGCCGGCGAGCAGGACGGAGAAGCCGGTCGGGTTATGGTCGCGGCCGGTGCCGTTTTTCTCGGCGTAGGGCGTGCGGCCAAACTCGCTGCCCCACCACACAATCGTGTCATCGAGGAGGCCGCGCGCCTTCAGATCGCGAAGCAGGCCCGCGACGGGTTTGTCCACGCGTAGGGCGTGATCCTTGTGCTTCG
>JBDSGI010000047.1:0-3678 GCA_039919035.1 Opitutaceae bacterium | reverse complement strand
AAATTCAGAACATCCACAAGATCTACGAGTCTGGCGAAGTGCCGGTGCACGCCGTGCGCGGCGTGACGCTCGACATCCACAAGGGTGAATTCGTGGCGCTCATGGGGGCCAGCGGATCCGGCAAGTCTACCCTGATGAACCTGCTCGGCTGCCTCGACCGGCCGACCAAAGGCACCTACAAGCTGGACGGCGTCGATGTCTCGGGCCTCGACAAAAACGATCTTGCCGATCTGCGAAACCAGAAGCTCGGGTTCGTTTTTCAAGGGTTCAACCTGCTCGCCCGCACCTCGGCACTGGAGAATGTCGAGCTGCCCATGCTCTACGGTCGCCACCGGCGGATGAGCACCGATCAGATTCGCGATCGCGCGATGGAGTGCCTGGCCGCCGTCGGCCTCACGAACCGCGCCGATCACATGCCCAACCAGCTCTCCGGCGGGCAGCAGCAGCGTGTCGCGATTGCCCGCGGCCTCGTCAACCAACCGCAGGTGCTCCTCGCCGACGAACCCACCGGCAACCTCGATTCCCGCACCTCGGTCGAGGTCATGGGCGTTTTTCAGAAACTCAACGAGCAAGGCATCACGATCGTGATGGTCACCCACGAGCTCGACATCGCCCGCTTTTGCAAGCGCAACCTCATCCTGCGCGACGGCGTGGTGGTGCGGGACGAAGCGGTGCAGGATCGCAGCATCGCCGCCGTGGAACTGGGCAAGCTCAGCTCCGCCGAAGCGGCCGCCAAGCTCATCGCCGCCCAAGCCTGATTCATCCCTCTCCCATGCGCTTTTCCAGCACCGTCCGCGTCGCCCTCCGCGCCCTTCGCCGCAACAAAATGCGGTCCATCCTCACCGCGCTTGGCATCATTATCGGCATCGGCGCCGTCATCACCGTCGTCAGCATGGGCAACGGCACCAAGTCCCGCATCGAGGCCCAAGTCGCGGCGCTTGGCCGAAACATCATCACCGTTTACCCCGGCAGCTTCAGCTCTGGCGGCATGCGCGGCGGTTTCGGCAGCTCGGTTACCCTCACGGTCGAAGACGCCGAGGCCATTGCCGCCGAGGTTGCCGATATCGACGGGGTCAGCCCCGAGGTCCGCGACCGCAATCAGGTGCTCGCCAACGGACTCAACTGGAGCACGAACATTTACGGCGAATCGCCGGACTATCCCTACATCAAAAACTGGAACATCGTCGCCGGCTCCATGTTCAGCGACCAAGACGTCAAGTCCCTCGCCAAAGTCGCGGTCATCGGCAAGACCGTCGTCGATCAACTCTTCCCCAACGAGGATCCGATCGGCCAAACCCTCCGCATCCGCAACCTGCCCTTCCGCATCGTCGGCGTGCTCGACGTGAAAGGCTTCAGCCTCTTCGGCTCCGATCAAGACGATGTGGTCATCATCCCTTACACCTCGCACATGAAGCGCGTTTCCCGCCGCGCCAATATCTCCTCGATTCTCGTCCAAGGCGCCGCCCCCGAGAAACTCGATCTCGTTAAAACGCGCATCGAGGATCTACTCACGCAGCGCCGCAAGGGCCGCGAGCCGGACTTCACCGTCCGCACCCAGGAAGAGCTGGCCGCGACCGCCACGGCGAATTCCGAGGCGATGACCTTCCTGCTCATGGGCGTCGCCTTCGTGTCGCTTGTGGTCGGGGGCATCGGCGTGATGAACATCATGCTCGTCTCCGTCACCGAGCGCACCCGTGAGATCGGCATCCGCCTCGCCATCGGTGCGCACGGCCGGGATGTGCTCACCCAGTTTCTCATCGAAGCCATTCTGTTGAGTCTGCTCGGCGGCGTGCTCGGGATCCTCTCGGGCATCGGAGCCTCGAACCTCGCGTCGATCTACATGGGCATCCCGACATTGATCGCGCCGTGGTCCATCGGCGTCGCGGTCGGCGTCAGCAGCGTGATCGGCCTTTGCTTCGGCTTCTTTCCCGCCCTCAAGGCCGCCCGGCTCGATCCGATCGAAGCCTTGCGCTACGAGTAAAATCCGCCGCCGGCGCCCGCGCCGTCGCGGAGTTTATACTCCCGCCCATGCGCGCCGCTTTGTTCGTCTTCGTCGCGCTTGGACTTTGGTCCGTCGCAAACGCGGCCGATCAATCGCACGCCGAATTTCGGGCGGAGGCCCTCTCGTCCGCAGCCCGCGGCGACCTCCCCGCCGCCCGCCACGCCATCGACGCCGCGATCCGGTTGCGCCCCGACTCCCCTCGTTACCTGCGCGACCTCGCCGCCATCGCCGCCCGCGCGGACGATTCCACCGCGGCCATCGCTGCGCTGCGCCAGATCGCCGCCTTCGGTGTTTACCTTAACGTGGAGCGCGACGCCGACCTCGCCACGCTGCAAGGCTCGGCCGCCTTCCGTGAAGTCCTGCAACGGCTCGCCGACAACCGGGAGCCGCAGGGAACGGCGGAAGTCTTCGCCGAGCTTCCCGGGCGCACCGGGATCATCGAGGGGATCGCCCACCGCGACCAGGCTCAGGAGTTGTTTTTCGGCGACGTCCACCACCGCTGCGTCTGGCGGCGCGGGCGCGACGGTCGCACCGTGCGCTTCACCGCCGCCGACGAGGACCTGCTCGGCATCTTCGGCCTCGCCATCGACGAACCGCGCCGCGCGCTCTGGGCCGCGATGACCGCCGGCCCAGAGATGGCCGGCTTCACCAAGGAACAGAAAGGGCACGCCGCGCTCGCCGAATTTGATCTCCTGACCGGCGAACTGCGACGGGTAATCGAAGTGCCGCAGGAGGGCCGCGATCACGGGCTCGGCGATTTGTTGGTGGCGCCGGACGGCACCGTTTACGCGACCGATGGTTTCGCGCCGGTCGTGTGGATGCTCGCGCCTGGCGCGGAGGATTTGCAGAAGGTCGCGGACACTCCCGTTTTTGGCTCGCTCCAAGGCCTGGCGCTGCAAGGAGGCACGCTGCTCGTCGCGGATTACACCAACGGACTTTTCGCCATCGAATTATCGACCGGCAACGTCGCCGCGTTGCCCGCCCCGCAAGGCACGACCCTGCTCGGCCTCGATGGGATGGTGCGCGTGCCCGGCGGCATCGTGGCAGTGCAAAACGGCGTCATTCCCCAGCGCGTCCTGCGCATCGGCCTCGCTCCGGACTGGACCGCCGTGACGACGGTGAACGTCCTCGCGGCGGCCCAGCCCAATCTGGACGATTTGGCGCTGGTGACTTTGGTTCATGGTCAGCCGGTCATCGTGGCGGGAAGCGGCTGGGAGCTATTCGCTCCCGCCAAAGCACCGCAGCCCCCGGCGCACACGGTGCGAATTTTTCAAATTGCGGTGCCCTAGCCGGAAACCTTCGGCTCCAGCTGGTGTTTACCTCGCATGCGCGTCGCAACATTTCTCGCCTTAATTCTGCTGGGTGCTCTCACGCCCGGCCGTGCGACGTCGGAATTTGAGGCCGCGCGCGCCTTGTTCGAAGCGAAGCGCTATCCCGAGGCCCGCGAGACCCTCGAGAAAATCGTCGCCGTTGATCCCAATAACGCCGCCGCGTGCCACTACCTCGGCCGCGTGATCATACTCCAGAGGGACAACGCCTCGCTTGATGTGGGCGTCAAATGGCTCGGCCAGGCCGTCGAGCTGGAACCCGCCAACGCCACCTACCTCGGCGTGTATGGCGGCGCTCTCCTCACCCAAGCCGATCGCTCCCGGTCGCTCTCCGCCGCCATGCGCGGT
>JBDSGI010000046.1:0-8261 GCA_039919035.1 Opitutaceae bacterium | reverse complement strand
CCATGAGGCCGGTCTTGGCCGTCGGATGGGAGAGAAACTTCGGCTGCGCCGGGGCGTGCTCCTCGGTGGTGAGGTGAGAGGGTTTGGCCAGTGCGTCCATGGTGTTTTAGAGCGGAAAATCGGAATTAGGCGGAGCGGGAGGGCGGGCGCGGCGAAGTGGCTGATTACTTCAGGCTTTCGAGGTAGGCGACGAGGGCGACCTCGTCTTCGCTGGTCAGCTTGATGCCATCGACAGGTTTGCCGTCCTGGCCGGTGTGCGCGTAGGCGAGGGCCATCTTGTTACCGGGTTTCACGGCGCCGGGGTTGTGAATCCAACGGCGGAGTTGCTCCGTGTTGTTTTCCAGCAGGCCGCCGGCGATGGTGGTGCGAGCGCCGACGCGGGTAAGGTCGGGGGCCGTAATGCCAGCGGCACCGTGACCGCGGATGGCGTGACAGGCCATGCACGCCTTCTCGCTGAAAAGTTTCCGGCCTTGCGCGATGAGCTCGGCGTTCTCGTCTTTCTCGGGGAGCTGTTTCGCTTCCCACGCCTGCAGCGGCTCGATGTCGAACTTGGTCGTGATACCGGCTTCGTTCTGCTTGAACGGGCGGAGCGAGGCAAACTGGGCCTTCGGCCGGTTGGCATCGGCGACGGCGGGCTGGCGGGTGCGGGCAAGTTCCGCCTGGTCCTGCAGCCACTGCTCAAAGCGCTTCGGCTCGAGCGCGATCACGCGGAAGCGCATCACGGCATGCGAGTCGCCGCAGTATTCCGCGCACTGGCCCCAGAAGTAGCCGGGTTTGTCGGCTTTGAGCCAGAGATGGTTCGCGCGGTTCGGGATCATGTCCACCTTGCCAGCGAGCTTTGGCACCCAGAAGGAGTGAATGACATCGACGGTCCGAATCTGGATGCGCACGGCGCGGCCAGCCGGGATCACGAGTTCGTTGGCGGTGACCAGCGGCATCTTGGCCCCCGTGTCGTTGGCGGCGACGGTTTCATTCGGATAGTCGAACTTGAACCACCACTGGTAACCGGTCGCGGTGACGTTGTAGGCGGTCTTCTTGTCCTCCTCCGGCACCTCGTAGGTATACCAAATCCCCTTGAGCGTCGGGATGGCGATGACCACGAGGGCGAGGACGGAGGCGCCGATGAGACCGAGCTCGACGAACGGATTGCCGTGGCCTTGCTCGGGCGGGGCGGCGTGTTCGTCGGCCTCGCTGCGCGCGCGAAACTTGAACGTCGCATAGGCCAGCACCCCGCCGACAATGATGAAGATCACGAGCGACACCCAGCAGGTGATGATAAAGAGATTGAGCTGTTCTTTGGCCACCGGGCCTTCGACGACCATGGTCGACTGATGGCCGTCCATCCGCCAGAAATTGATCTTGTCGCAACCGGTGAGCAACGTGAGCCCGATCACCGCGGCAAACGTGCGGCTCCAGCGGGCAAGTGTCAGGAATAGGTTCGGCATGTGAGCTGTCGGAAGAAAATCGTGGGAAGGAAAAGGCCCCAAGTAACCAGTAGAGTCGGCGAAGCCTTTTGCATTTCAAGCCATATTCCGGCGATTTCGAGCGCCGCGGTAACATTGGTGGCTCCGCCGGGCGTTTATTAATTTCGCAGCGCCTTGCATTAGCGGGTGGTGTCGCCCTCGCGTCAGGCGGGGCCAATTGTCCCGACGCTTGGCCATTGCAGATGGGCAAGAAGGTGGAACTGCGCTTCGGGTTTGCATGTCGGTCAGCCTGCAACCACGTTCCCCGCGCTATGAAAAATCGCCTCTTCTCCCTCTCGTTCCTCGTTGCGCTCGCTGCCGGCTTGACCGCCGGCGTCGCGCCCGCGCTGGCCGCGCCCCGCGTGATTGAAATCACGGCGAACGATCAAATGAAATTCAGCGTCGCCAACATCGACGCCAAGGCCGGTGAAGACTTGAAGATCGTCTTCAAGAACGTCGGCACTCTCCCGAAAGAGGCCATGGGCCACAACTGGGTGCTCCTGAAGGCCGGAGTCGACGTGACCGCCTTTGCCACCGCGGGGATGACCGCCAAGGACACCGACTACATCGCCGCTTCGAAGAAGAGCGACGTGATCGCGTCGACTCCGGTGCTTGGGCCCAAGAAGGAAGCTGAAGTGACCTTTAAGGCGCCGGCTGCTGGCACCTATACATTCATTTGTTCTTTTCCCGGGCACTATGCGCTCATGAAGGGCACGCTGACCGTCAAGTAAGCCGCGATATTTTTTCGCGACACATGTTTAAGCCGGGCACGGGCCCGGCTTTTTTGCAGCCTCACTTGGCCGCCGGCCACCACTGGTAGAGGAAAAAATAAACCAACACCCCCGTCACGCTGACATAATACCAGATCGGAAACGTCCACCGCGCCCAGCGTTTGTGCCGCTCGAAATCGCCCTTAATCGCGAAGAGAAACGTCCGGGGCACCAGCCACGCGATGGCGATGGCGAGCACGATGTGCGAGAAGAGCATCGTGTAGTAGACGGTGGCGATGGCGCCTTCGCCGCCGAACTTGGTGTGCATCCCGCGCACGAGAATTTTGTGCGTCACGTAGCCGACGAGAAACGCCGCCGAGACCGCTCCGGCGCTGAGCATTGCGGCGCGATGCGCGTGCTTGCGGCCGGTCTTGATGAAGATGAAGCCCGCCGAGATGAGCACGGTCGAGATCGCGTTCAGCGCGGCGTTGAGCGGAGGAATATCTTGGACGGTCATGAAACGAGGAGGCGGTCGGCCACGAGCGCGCCCAGCACGAGCGGCAGAAAGATGATCGAGGCGAAAAAAAGTTTCCGCGCCATCGCGTCGCGGGTTTCGGCGCGGAGAAAGACGATGGCGCGCCACAAAAACCAGCCGCCCATCAACACCGCCGCAAGGCCGTAGGCTTTGCTCGCCAGGCCCAGCCACACCGGCAGCAGGGTGACGACGAGCAGCGCGGCGGTGTTCACGAGCGCCCACGCTGCCACACGGCCGCCCGCTTCGTCGCGGACCGGCAGCATCGGAAAATGCACCGCCGAATATTCGCGCCGGTAGGTCCACGCGATCGCCATGAAGTGCGGAATTTGCCAGAAGAACAAAATCCCAAAGAGGATCCAGCCGAGGGCCGACACCCGGCCCTCGCCCGCGCACCAGCCGATCAGGGGGGGGAACGCGCCCGCCACCGCCCCGATTTCCGTGCTCCAGATCGAGCGGCGCTTCGCCGGCGTATACCAACCGAGATACGAGACAATGGTCGCGAGGGTAAACAACGCCGCCAGGCGATCAACCCACGCGAACAGGACGAAGAGCGCCACCGCGCACATCAGCCAGCCGAGCACAAAGGCCGATCCGGTGGCGACTTTGCCGGCGGGAATCGGCCGGTCGGCCGTGCGCTTCATCTGCGCGTCGGTCTCGTGCTCCATCCACTGGTTCAGCGCGGCCACGCCGCCGGCGGCGAGCGAGGTGCCGACCAGCAGTAGGGTGAGTTTCGTCGGGTTCGAGACGGGTCGCGCCGCAAAGTAACCCACCAGCGCGGTGATGACCGACAGCATGCTTAGCCGCGGCTTTGTCAGTTCCAGATAGTCGCGGAACGTCGCGCCCGTGGCGGTTTCGGTGGTCATGCGCGGGAGCGGGTGGCGAGGGGAGCGACGCCTTCGATGGCGTCGCGATGGGCCAGCCACGTCAGGAAAAAGGTCACCGTGAGCGTCAGCGCACCCACGACGACATGCGCGGTGGTCACGTCGGCTTGGCGTCCGCCGATCACGACGAGGGCACCGAGGAGGATTTGCAGCACGAGCAGCGTCATCAGGGCCGAGGCCCCAGCGCGCATGCCGATCGTAGCCGCGCGATCCCGGCGGAGTGCCCACGCGAAAATCGACAACGCCACTGCCAGCACGACGGCCATCGCTCGATGCGCGAAGTGAATCGCCACCGGAAAATTCCACTGCGCCGGCAACCAGTGCCCGTCGGGTGTGGAGTAGGGGAAGCTGTAGATCGCGAGACCGGCGCCGTTGTGGCGCATCGTCGCCGCGATCACCAACTGCATCAGCACGAGCGCCGTGCAGATCACGCCGATGCGCCGCACGCCTGCGCCGACTGGCGCGGTGCCCTCAATCCATGAGCGCGACAGTGCCACCGCGATCGCGATTAAGAGGCACACGTAGATTTGCGCGAGGATGCCGTGCGGGATGCGCAGCATTTCGCCGAGTGACATGTGGAAGCCCGGCACCTCGATGTGGTTCAGCGTCACACGCTGGCCGCCGATGATGCCCTGCAAAATCACGATGCCGAGCGCCCAGAGGCCCAGCCGCCGCACCCACGCGCGTTCCTCGCGCAACCAGAGCCAGACAACGAGCCCGATGGTGATTAGCCCCATCATCATCCCCGAAAGCCGGTGCGAGTGCTCGGCAAACATCGCGATGTCCCGCAGCCAGCCGTGCGGGTTGATGGAGCCGTTGGAGAGCGGCCAGTCCGGAAACGCCATCCCGGCGCCAATGCTCGTGGTGAAGGCGCCGAGCGTCACCAGCACGAAGACCCACGCGCTGCCGGCCGCGGCAAAAAGTGCGAGCGCGCGCTGGTAGGTGGTGGTGCGTCGGGAATGTGCGGCGTGGGCCATGAGCGGAGCGAACGCGGAGGAGAAGGGGCGATGCTGAATGCCGCAAACCCTTTGACAAAGTAATCCGCCGGCGAATCCGTAGGCCCATGAAAACTCATAGCCCCGCGCGACTCGGTGCGCTCGTGTTGGTGTTCGCGGGCTGGGGCGGAGGCTGTGCCAGGAACGAACCCCTTGACGCGAAGCCCGCCGTTGCCTCGTCCCCCGCGCCTGCCGGGAAACCCAAGGAGGAACGTTATCCGCTCACCGGCGAAATCCTCCGCGTCGAGGCCGAGCGCCGGGTGCTCATCGTGCAGCACGACGAAATCAAGGGCTACATGCCGGCGATGACGATGGAGTTCGTCGTTTCCCCGGGCGACCTCGCGCTCGCCAAGCCCGGCCAGAAAATCCGCGGCGAAATGGTGCCGGTCGAGGGCGGCGATTTCCGCCTCGAGAAAATCTGGCCCGCCGACAAGGCGGTCGCTGACGCCGTCACCGCCGGCGCGCTCCAGCTTCGCCAGGAAACCCACACCCGCGGCAAAAACGCCTACCGCGAGATCGGCGAGACTGTGCCCGACTTCGCGCTCTACGATCAGAATGGCGGCGTGGTGCAGAGTGCGCGTTTTCGCGGGAAGCAGATCATGATCAACTTCATTTTCTCCCGCTGCCCGGTCGCCACGATGTGCCCCGCCGCCACGATCAAGATGATGGGCGTGCAGCGGCTCGCGCACGAGGCCGGCGTGCGCAACCTTGAGCTCGTCTCCATCACGCTTGATCCGACCTACGACACGCCCGGCGTGCTCAAGGAATACGCCGAGGCGCGCGGCATCGACACCTCGAACTTTTCCTTCCTCACCGGTCCCGCCAACGCCATCAAGGATCTCCTCACGCAGTTCGGCGTTATCGCCGAGTTCGAGGGTGATTTGATCAAGCACACGCTCACCACCCTCCTCATCAACGCCGACGGCAAGATCGCGCACCGCGCCGACGGGAGCGGATGGGAGCCCGCCGAGTTCGTGGCGAAGCTGAGGCGCGAATGAGCTTCGCCCCCGCAGAGCGCCGCCAGCTCGCTTGGATCACCGCCGGCGCGATCGTGGTGTTTGTGACGCTGCGTGTGCTGCCGACCGGCACGAATCTCAGCCACATGGATTTTCGGGTCGATCCGCGCGGCGGTAATTCGATCGAGTTTTGCGACCCGCTCAATCCGCAGTTCATCCCGGTCGTCGCGGCCCGCTCGCCCGTGGCGATGACCCTTTCCACCGCGACCTCGCCACGCGTCGGCGTGGCAACGCGCGCGACGCTCACGCTCAAGACCGCCGGCGGAAAATCCGTGGCCGTCGCCGATCTGCTGGAGACTCACACGCGCCGCCTGCACCTGCTTCTTATCGATCCCACGCTGGCCGACTACCAGCACGTCCACCCCGAGCCGAACGGCGAGCCGGGTGGGTGGAGCTTTACGTTCACCCCGCGCCGCGCCGGCGCCTACCGCGTTTTTGCCGATTTCACCCCGGCGGCCACGGCCCGCGGGCTTTATGCGAGCGTCGATCTTGAGGTGGCCGCCGGTGTGGAAAGAAACACAGGTGAGATTGGCACGGGCCGGTCGGGGTTCACGTTTGCGCTCGTGCCCGCGAGCCGGCCGCCGCGCGTCGGCCAGCCGATCGACCTGCGCTTCGCGATTTCCCGGCCGGATGGCGCCGCCATTCCGCTCGAGCCGGTGATGGGCGCTTATGCTCACCTCGTGGCGTTCGACGCCACGCGCAGCGGCTTCGCTCATTTGCATCCGACGGAGGCCGACCTCTTGAAAAAACCCGACGCGACACAGCCCGCGCTGAATTTCAAACTCACCATCCCGCGCGCCGGCCGCTACACGATCTGGGCGCAGGTGA
Organism: Opitutaceae bacterium; assembly: GCA_039919035.1. Lineage (GTDB taxonomy): Bacteria > Verrucomicrobiota > Verrucomicrobiia > Opitutales > Opitutaceae > ER46. The sequence goes on along the minus strand of JBDSGI010000046.1, from coordinate 1,833 downwards.
ACATCGGCGGCAGTGAAACATTCGTGCCGTTCGAACTTGAGGTCGTGGAGTGAGGCGCACGTCCGCGATGTGGAATATTTGTCATCGCAAGGTGCGCGAAACGCGCCGTGGCGTTCCCGCTGGATTGGTTCGTCGCTTCGCGCCTCGCAATGACAACGGCGGATCGGGCGAACCGCGTCCGTTCAGAACTTCAGGTGCTTCACTGTCAGCCCTTCGTTGATCAATTGCTTGAGTGAATCGATGCCGATGCGGAGATGATCGCTCACGAACTTCTGGTCGACATTCTTGTCGCTCTGGGCGGTCTTCACGCCCTCGGGTGTCATCGGTTGATCCGAAACGAGGAGCAGCGCGCCGGCGGGAATCTCGTTATAGAAGGCCGTCATGAAGATCGTGGCGGTCTCCATATCGATGCAGAGCGTGCGCATCGCGGTGAGCTTCTTTTTGAACTCCTCGTCGTGTTCCCACACGCGGCGGTTGGTGGTGTAAACGGTGCCGGTCCAGTAGTCCCGGGCGCGGTCGCGGATCGTGGTGGAGATGGCTTTTTGCAGTGCGAACGCCGGCAGCGCGGGCACCTCGGGCGGGAAATAGTCGTTGCTCGTGCCCTCGCCCCGAATCGCCGCGATCGGGAGGATGAGATCGCCGAGCGAGGCGCGGTGCTTCACGCCGCCGCACTTGCCGAGAAAAAGCACGGCCTTGGGTTTAATCGCGCTGAGCAGATCCATGATCGTCGCGGCCGTCGCGCTGCCCATGCCGAAATTGATGATCGTGATGTTGTCGGCGGTGGCGTTCGGCATCGGCTTGTCGTGCCCGACGACGCGGACTTTGTGCCACTGCGCGAAGAGCCTCACGTAGTGGTCGAAGTTCGTAAGGAGAATGTATTCGCCGAATTTCTTGAGCGGGAGGCCGGTGTAGCGGGGCAGCCAGTTGGTGACGATTTCCTGGCGGGTCTTCATGGCGGCGAGGTAACCATGAAACCGGGGAAACACACGAAAAAGATGGCGCGGCGGCCGGCGCAGGCATCGACACGCGACACGACGACCCCAAGCTCCGCCGCGGCTGACACATGAACTTGCGAGCAACAACCAAGGCGGCGGTGGGCGTGGTAGGGTGGATCGGATCCGTGGCGCTGCGGGCGCCGGATCCGGAGGGCGGCGCGTGGGCGCTCGCGCTGCTGTTGTTTGCCGCGCTCGTGTTGGTGCCGCTGGCGCTCGAGCTGTTCGCGGAGCCGGGCGAAACGGGCGCGCCGGCGCGGCTGCTCGGCCGCGCGACGCAGGCGCAGTTGCCGGCGGCGTTTGCGCTCGCGGTTTCCTGCTGGCTGGCGCCGGGCTGGCTCGCGGCCGCCTTCGCGCTGCCGTGGGCCGCTCTCCTGACGATGCTGGCCGTGGTGGGCGGGCTGCGGGTGGGACGGGACAAATGGCGGCGTCCGCTCGACGGTCTGTGCGCCGACGCCGCTCTGCTCTACGGTGCCATCGGCGGCGCGTGGGTGCTGGCTGACCGCGCGGGCTGGCAGCCGCTGCGGTTTCACCCCGAGATCGTGACGCTGACGGCGGTGCATTTCCATTACGCTGGGTTGCTGCTGCCGCTGCTGGCGGGGCGGGTGCAGCGCGAATTGTTTTTCTGGCGCACCGCCTCGCAGGCCGCCGTGGGCGTGGTGCTCGGCGTGCCGGCGGTCGCCCTCGGCATCACGTTCACGCAGCTCGGCTGGGGCTCGAGCCTGGAGACCGCCTTTGGGTGCGGGCTTGCGCTGGCTGGCATGATTGTCGGGGTGCTACACGTGCGGCTCGCGGTCGACGGGCGGCAGGCGCTCGCGACGCGGGTGCTGCTCGGCGTGGC
>JBDSGI010000045.1:0-8197 GCA_039919035.1 Opitutaceae bacterium | reverse complement strand
TATCTCCCCGCCTCCGCCCGAACCTGGGCCGGGATTTTATTGGGCTCGAACTTCACATCCGGCCCGAAGGGCGGCCAGGCGAGGGCGCCGAACCACGCGGGTTTCCCAGAGCGGTAAAGGCTTGCGGGAAGTTGCGCTGCGCCGAGCGCTTCGGTCGCGGGCACGGCTTGGTCGTGGAAGTTGAAGTTTCCTTTGCGCAGAGTCGTCGCGGGCACGTCGAGGTCCAGTTCCTGGAAGCCCCCGGCGCCGGGGGTCTTGCCCCAGTCGGCCCAGGGCCGGCCCGCGCTGGGCTGCGCTTTCCCGGTGTGGCCGCCGTTGCCCATGTTGGGCAGGCCGAGAGCGTAGATGAGGTGCCGCTCGTAGCCGAAGGAGCCGCCGGCGTTGTCGTAGTCCCACGCGGAGCCGCGGCGGCCGAGCACGTTGCCGACGATCGAGTAGGCCCGGGTGAAGCGGTTCAGGTTCACGCACACCCAGAACTGGTCGGCGAAGCGCGAGGTGCCGTGCAGCCAGTTGCGAAACACGGTGTCGTGGGAGGCGCTGCCGTGGTAGCCGTCGCTCTGCAGTCGTGGCGCGTAATTGCCCTCGTAGAGGTTGAAGCTATTGTGCGCGCCATGGTTGGTATTAATCGCGGCGCCGAGGATGCCGCCCTGCACGGCGCGGTCGTCGGAATAGTTATAGGCGAAGACGCTGCCGCAGGTGCCGGTTACTTCGATGGCGGGAAACGCCTCCAGCAGCACGTTGTCCTCGACGAGGAAAAACGCGCAGCCGCTGAACATCAGCCCGCCGCCGTCCGGGCCCATCGGCTTGGTGCGCTTCGCGAGCAGGCAGTGGCGGATCTCGCATTGCAGTGAATCGAGCATCAGGAAATGCCAGTTGGGCACGTTGCGAATCGCGACGTTGGTCACCCAGCAGGCGTAGCTGTTGGCCATGACCAGCGGCGAATGCCGCGTCGCCGAATTCGTGGCGTCGATGGATAGATCCTCGACGCCGACCAACTCGATCTGGCCGTCCGACGGCAGCAGGTTCGGTGCGAGCGCCTCGGGCAGATCGAAGAGCAGCGCCGGCGAAATCGTGATCGTGGTCGCGGTCTTCGCAACGATCCGGGTGACCTGTTTGCGCAGGTAGTCGCCGCCGCCGGGGGCGAGCACGGGCAGCGCGGGATCGTTCTTGAGCGCGAGCTGGCAAATCTGGCCGACGCCGCCGTTCGGGTAGCGCGCGAGGCCGCTCGGGTCGGCGGACAGAATCGTCGCGCCGCGCTTGGGGCTGCCCGTGATCGCAAGGCGCGGCGTGTCGCCCCAGAAGCCGTTGCGCATCGCGAGGAAATTGAGGTCGATCGCGCCGCCGCGCCCGGAGTTGTAGGTGACGAGGCGCGTCCGCTCCGGCCCCGCGCCGCGCAGGGTGATGCGGCTCTTGCCAATGGTGATGGCGGTGTTGATCCGGTAGGTGCCGGCGGGCAGGAACACGATGCCCTTGTCCTTGGCGGCGGCGATGGCCCGCATGATAGCGGGCTGCGCGTCGGTGGCGCCGGTGCGGTCGGCGCCGTAGGGCGGCTGCGTGACATCAATCTGGTGCGTGCGATCCATCGGGATGCCGCCCGGCACACCGACGGTAACGCCCGGCCGCCAATCGGCGAGTCGGTCGGCGGGGATGAGGCCCGCGCCCTGGTGCGGCGGTGAATCGGGTGGCTGCGCGGCCGCCGCCAGCAGCAAGACAAAAATCGGAAAGAGAGAGAAACCGCCAATTCGCGCGCCGAGAGAAAGAGTCATGAGAGAGGAGGCTGCGCTGAGCAGGCGCGGTTTCGGAAAAGGAGTCATCATCAATTTCTTCCCACAAGTCCGATGCCAATCGGCGCGCCGACATTTTTCTCCCGTCGGCGGCGCGGCGATCGCCCCGGCCGCGCTGCGCGAAAATTCTTTGCGCCCTTCGCGCCCCCAACGAGAGGCATTTCGCCGGACTCGAATTGCAGGCTTCCCAAGGCCCCCGGAATACCGCTTGGATGGCAGGATGATTTCGTCCGCGCCGTGTGCCCAGCGCGTCGTCGCGTAATCGATGCTTTCGTTTCCCTCCACCCTCACCCTTAACTCTCTTCATCCCACCATGAGAATCGGCATCAATACCTTCCTCTACACCTCTCCGTTTACAACCAAGAGCGCGAGTCTCTTCGCGAAGTTCAAGCGCTGGGGCTTCGACACCGTCGAGATTCCAATCGAAGACCCGTCGCACATCGACACCGCCAAGGTCCGCGCCGCCGCGGAGCGCGCGGGCATCGCGATCGGCAGCGTGTGCGCGGCGATGGGGCCGGGGCGGGATTTTCGTGGCACGCCGGAGGATCAGAAAACGGCGATGGACTACTGCACGGCGCTGATTGACCAAGCGGCTGAACTCGGCTGCCCGCGCCTCATCGGCCCCGTTTACTCCGTAGTCGGCAAGGCCGACGCCGTCGAGCCAGCGCAGCGCAAAGTCGAATGGGCCCTCGTCGTCGCGAATCTTAAAAACCTCGCCCGGCACGCCGAGGCCCGCGGGGTGACGATCTGCATCGAGCCATTGAACCGCTTCGAGACCGACTTCCTCAACACCTGCGACCAGGGCCTGAAGCTCATCAAGGCGATCAACTCGCCGGCGGTGAAGCTGCACCTCGACACATTCCACATGAACATCGAGGAAAAGGATCAAGCTGCCGCGATCCGCAAGGCCGGCAAACTCCTCGGCCACTTCCACGCCTGCGGCAGCGACCGCGGCACACCGGGCGGCGACCACATCGCCTGGCCTGCCATCGTGAAGGCGCTCAAGTCCATCCGCTACAAAGGCGACGTCGTGATCGAGTCCTTCACGACTGACGTAAAGGTTATCGCCCGAGCCGCCGCCATCTGGCGCACGATCGAGCCGCGCCGCGACGACATCGCGCTGAACGGGCTGAAGTTCCTTCGGCGCGTGCTGAAGTAAGCTGGGCACAGCGCAGCGCGGCATCTTGCGCGGCGCTGCCGGTTTCGGTCTTTGCGTCTTCGTTTAGATTCTAGTCGCTTTCCTTCGCCCCATGAAAATTTCCCTCATCGTAGTTATCCTCGCCGCCGCATTTGTTTCCGCCGCGAACGCGGCCCAGCCATCGCGACCTAATGTGGTCATCTTCCTCGCCGACGATCAGGGCTGGGGCGATCTGGGCGCGACAGGAAACACCATGGTCCGCACGCCCGCCATCGATTCGCTCGCGCGCGACGGCGCGACGCTCGATCGCTTCTACGTATGCTCGGTCTGCGCGCCCACGCGCGCGGAGTTTCTCACCGGCCGCTACCATCCGCGCGGCGGTGTGCGTGGCGTCTCGACCGGGCAGGAACGACTTAACACCGACGAGAAGACCATCGCAGATGCGTTCAAGACGGCCGGCTACGCCACCGGCGCATTTGGTAAATGGCACAACGGCAGCCAATGGCCCTATCACCCCAATGCGCGCGGGTTTGAGGAATATTACGGTTTCACCTCCGGCCACTGGGGCGAATATTTCAACTCCCCCCTGGAGCACAACGGCCAGCGCGTCCGCGCCACCGGCTACATCGCCGACGACCTCACGAGCCACGCCATCGCGTTCTTCGAGCAGAACCGCGAGCGCCCCTTTTTCTGTTACATCCCCTACAATATCCCGCACTCGCCCTTCGCCGTGCCCGACAAATACTGGCAGCGCTTCAAGGATAAGCCGATTCCCCAACGCGGTCCAGAGGGCGACAACGAGACGCTCGACATCACGCGCTGCGTCCTCGCGATGACAGAAAACCTCGACGACAACGTCGCCCGCGTGCTGCGCCGTCTCGACGAACTCAAACTCGCCGATAACACCATCGTCATATATTTTTCCGACAACGGGCCGAACAGCTATCGCTACAACGGCGGCATGAAGGGCCGCAAGGGCAGCACCGAAGAGGGCGGCCTGCGCGTGCCGTTCTTCATCCGCTGGCCGGACAAAATTAAACCCGGCACAACCGTCCGCGACATCGCCGGCGCGATCGACTTGCTGCCCACGCTCACGAAATTTGCCGGCGTCGCGCTCCCGGGAGCGAAGCCGCTCGACGGTAAAGATCTCTCGCCACTGCTCCTCGGGGGCGGTTCCTCCGCATGGCCCGAGCGCATGATTTTCTCGCACCAGAACGGCAACGTCAGCGTGCGCACCCCCGGCTACCGCCTCGACAACCGCGGCGCGCTCTACGACATGCTCGCCGATCCCGGCCAGCAGCGTGACATCGCCTCTGAAAAATCCGACATCGCGAAAAAACTATCCGCAGCGGTTGCTGCTTGGCGACAAGACGTGCTCGGCTCCGCCGCGCCCGCGGATGAGACCGCGCCCGTTGCAAAAAACGCCAAGGGCAAAGCCAAAAACAAGGCATCTGCCTTCGCCGGTCTCCCGCCCGACGACCGTCCCTTCACGGTCGGCTACCCTGAGTTTCCGATGACCCCGCTGCCCGCGCGCGACGGCATCGGCCACGGCGCGGTCAAGCGTAGCTCGGGCGCGCCCAACAGTTCCTACTTCGTAAACTGGACCAACCTAGCCGACACGATTACCTGGGATATCGAAGTCCACACGACCGGCACCTATGAAGTCGCCATCGACTACACCTGCCCTATTGCCGACGCCGGCTCTACCATTGAACTGAGTTTCAATGGCGCCAACCTAACCGGTAAAGTCACCCCCGGCTGGGATCCTCCGCTCTACACCAATCAAGACACGATTCCGCGCCCTGCTGGTGAGTCTCAAATGAAACCGTTTCGCTTGCTCAGTCTCGGCACCGTGCGCCTCGAAAAAGGTCGCGGCACGCTGACCTTGCGCGCGACCCAAATTCCCGGGAAGAGCGTGATGGACATGCGCCAAGTCACGCTGACGCTGCGGCCCTGAAGCGATCTCAGGATCAGCCTTTGGGTTTGGGATCTTCTGCCCGCTTGGCGGAAGCTCACTGAGAATTTTCGACCGCGCGAATTGGGTTATCGAGTTCTTGCCCGTCATCATGTCTCGCTCGAAACCAGCAAAATCGATTAATCGTCTGTAACTTTTGGACCCTTGTCATCGCGAGGTGCGCGGCGCGAGCCATGACGATCCAGCTGGATTGCTTCGTCGCTTCGGTTCTCGCAAGGACCGTCCAAAAGCAAAGGGAGGTTGGTATAATATCCCAGCCACAACTTCCCCGGCAGCTTTCCGAGTAGCTCTCCACAAACCGCAAAAAAGGCCGACGGGAAATCCGGTCGGCCTTCGTGTCAGAATCGGTGTAACGCTCGGCGTTACGCCACGCGCTCGACGATGAGCGGCGGGGGCGTCGGGCGTTTGGGCGCGAGGCGGTAGGCGTCCTTGAAGTAGTTGAGCGCGGTCTCGAGCTTCGCCTCGTCGTTGTAGTGGATCATCATCAGCGGCTCGCCCTGCTTCACCTGTGTGCCGACCTTCTTGATTTCCGAAACGCCGACCGAGTGATCGACCTTGTCGCCCGGGGCCAGCTTGCCGGCGCCGAGGAGGTGCACGCCATGCGCGATCATCGCGGCGTTGATGGTGTGGACATAGCCGCGCTTAGGCGCGGGCAGCTTGCGGATGTGGCGAGCCGCCGGGAAGCGATCCGGATGATCGATGAAGCTCGTATCGCCGCCCTGGGCACGGACGAGATCCTTGAATTTCTCCAGCGCGGAGCCGTCGGTTAGGTGGCGTTGCACGGTTTGCTTAGCGGAGAGGGTCGAGCCGGCGACGCCCGCAAGGCGGACGATTTCCATGCCGAGTTTGAGCACGAGTTCCTTCATGTCTTCCGGACCCTCGCCCTTGAGGAGCTTGATCGCCTCCTTCACTTCGAGCGAGGTGCCGACGGTGTCGCCGAGCGGCTGGTTCATGTCGGTGACGAGCGCGACGCAGCGCCGCTTCATCGAACGACCGACGCGGGTCATCGAGCGCGCGAGCTGTTTCGCCTGCTCGAGATCCTTGATGAATGAACCGTTGCCCCACTTCACGTCGATGACGAGACCCTCAGAGCCCTCGGCCAATTTCTTGGAGAGGACGCTGCCGGTGATGAGCGGAAGACTCGGGATGGTGCCAGTCTCCTTGCGCAGTTCGTAGAACTTGGCTTCGACCGGCGCGAGGTCGTCCGTCTGGGCGACGATGGCGCCGCCGATCTTGGCGAGCTGGCTGGCAAACTGTTCGTTGGTGTGGTGGCCCTTGAAGCCGGGAATGGAGGCGAGTTTCTCGAGGGTGTTGATGATGTAGTCGTGCTCGACGCCGCACATCATTGGCACCACGACGCCCGAAGCCATGGCGAGCGGCACGAGGACGAGCGAAGTCTTGTCGCCCACCCCGCCGGTGGAATACTTGTCGATCTTCGGCTTCGCGATGTGGGAAAGGTCGATGACCTCACCCGAAAGCATCATTTCCTCAGTCAAGTCAGCCGTTTCTTGGGCCGACATCCCGGAGAAGTAAATGGCCATGGCTAGGGCCGCCAACTGATGCTGCGGCATCTCGCCATCCAGCGTGCTATCAATGATGTAGCGAATCTCCTCCTGCGTAAACTCGCCACCATCGCGCTTCTTCTCGATCAGAAAAGTGAAGCTGGGCTTGATGAAACGACGGGTCGGAATGTTTCGTTTGCTTGTCATAGAAAGGAATGTGGTCGCGGGGCCAAGAGACGCCTTGGCGGCGGAAAAGTTTGCGAGCCAATTTTATTCCCTAGGAAAGTCGAGCCAAAACCCCGGAATCGCCCTGCCCGCGCGCGACCAAAACCCGTCCAGGCTAGCCGGGGAAAAGCGCGTTCTCATCCCGGAGCGCTTCGGCCCGGAGCACCCGATGCGGCGGCAACTGCGTGCGAAACCACGTGCCCTGCTTCTTCACGAGCGCCCGAGTGTTCTGCGCAATCCTAGTCGCCAACTCGTTCGCCGGGGCTCGGCCCTCCAGCACCTCGACGACCTCGCGATAGCCGATCGCGCCCGCTGCGCTTGGATTCTGCTCGAATCCCGCCGCGCGCAGCGTCCGCACTTCCTCGACCAAACCCGCGCCCAACATCGCCGCCACGCGCTCCTCGATCCGTCGCGCGAGGTCGGCTGGCTCGCGTTCGAGGCGAGTCAGCTCAACCCGATAATCGGCAAACGGCGCCGGCTGTCGCGCAAACGCCTCCGCCAGTTCGGCCAGTGTGCGACCTGAAGCCAGGCAGCGCTCCAGCGCGCGGGTGACGCGGCGGGGGTTGGCGACGTCGAGGGCGCCGAGACCGCCGGGATTCACTTCACGCAGCCGCGCGAGCGCGGCCGCCAGAGTTAGCTCCCCCACTGCGGCCCGCACCGCCGCTGGCACAGTCACTTCGTCCGCCACGGGCGCGAAAAAAGCCTTCAAGTAGAATCCACTCCCGCCCGTCACCAGCACGCGCCCGCCGCGCACCTGAATTTTTTCCACGACCTCGCGAGCGAGCGCGACGTAACGCGCCACATCCATCCGCTCAATGGGACCGCAAATGTCGATGAGGTGATGCGGCACCCGCGCGCGCTCCGCGGCGTTCGGCTTGGCCGTGCCGATATCCATGCCCCGGTAGAACAGCAGTGAATCGCACGACACGATTTCCGCGCCGTGCCGTTCGGCCCAGCGCAAGGCCCACTCGGTCTTGCCGACGGCCGTCGGGCCGGTCAGCACATGGAGAAGAGGTCGGTCGCGCACGGTTTTGTTCTTCCAATCCATCGCAGCCGTGCAATCCGTGGTCAAAACGTATCCCCGGATTGAAAACCCGCTTCATCGTCAACCCCCGCTCCGGCCGGGCCCGCCGGGTCCTTCCGGAAGTCTGCGCTCATGCCGCGCGCCGGAGCGCCGAGGTGTTGCTGACCGAGCGGGCCCGCCACGCCTCGGACCTCGCGCGGCGGGCGCTGGACGACGGCTGCGAACTTGTCGTCGCCGTTGGCGGCGACGGCACGATGAACGAAATTGCCGCCGTCGTGAGCGGCACCACCGCCACGCTCGGTCTCGTGCCGTGTGGTTCGGGCGACGGACTCGGCCGGCACCTGCGCATCCACGGTTCGGTCGCGCGCGCGCTGGAAATCCTCGACCACGGCCGGCCGCGGCTGATCGACACCGGAATCGCAGACGGGCACCCGTTTTTCACGGCGGCCGGACTCGGCTTTGAAGCCGAGATCGCACACCGCTTCAACCGGCTCGAGCGGCGCGGATTTTTGCGCTACCTCACGACTGGCGCCGCTGTGTGGCGGGAAT
>JBDSGI010000044.1:0-24409 GCA_039919035.1 Opitutaceae bacterium | reverse complement strand
AATGTCCTTCGTCGCCTCTTCGAAGCCGACTACGCCGGTGAAGAAACCGATGCTCTGCGTGGACAGCGCAATCACGGTCGCGACCCCCCGCTCCTTCGCCACCATGCACGCGTAATCGACCATCTTCTTGCCGATGCCGCGATTGTGGTAGAACGGCATGACGTAGAGCGATCCGACCTCCGCGAGCAGCGGCTTGTCGGGGTAGAAGTAGAGCGTGACGCACGCGATGATGTTCTCGTCGATCTCGAAGACGAAGAACTGGTCGATGTTCTTTTCCAGCGCCTGCTGCGAGCGGAACAGCAGTTCCTCCCGGCGCACCGCCGCGCGCGTGAGATTGTAGATCATCCGGACGTCGCTCTTCCTCGCCTTGCGGATTTGCGCGTAGTCGTTGCCGTAAACGAGCGAGCCGACGCCCTCGTTGGAAAAGATTTCGTTGAGCAGGCCGTCGAAGACCCGGCCGTCGAGAATGTGGACCCGCGGGGTTCCGGTCTCGATCGCCTTGATGGCGTGCGCGGCCTTGCTGCGGACCGCTTCGGCGATGCGCGCGGGCTCGGCCTCCAGCATCTTGCGCAGCGCGTCAACGGGAATGTCGCGGCGAATCTCGCCGTCGATCTCAAGGCCGGGTGCGGGCGAAACGTAAATAATCTTGGTGGCGTGGAGCGCCTCGGCGAGTTCCGCGGCGAGCAGGTCTGAGTTGACGCGCAGAGATTTTCCGTCGGGGCCGAAGGCCACGGGCGAAACGACCGGCACCACCTGCCGGTCGATTAACTCGGTGAGAAAATCCTTGTCGACGCGCTCGACCTTGCCGGTGAACTGCTGGTCCGCGCCCTTGAGGATGCCCATCGGCAGCGCGCGAATGGCGTTTGTCGTGGCGCACTTGAGGGCGTTCTGCGTGAGGCCTTCGACCACGGCGTGCGACACGCGCGACGAGGCGCGGATCGCGAGATCGAGCGTCGCGGCATCGGTGACGCCAGTGCCGTCGGAATTCGTGATCGGGATGTTCCGCGCGACGGACAGCTCCTTCAGCTGATGGCTGATGCCGTGGACAATCACGATCTTGATCCCGAGCGAGCGCAGCACGGCGAGATCGACGAGCAGGTTGCTGAAATTATCGTCGGCCACGATTGAGCCGTCCACTGCGACGACGAAAATCTGGCCCTGAAAGCGCGGCACGTATTTCAGGATACCGCGGAGATCGGTCGGCTTGATCGTGGTGGCGATCGCGGAGACGGGAGGTAGGGACTGGCCGGGGCCGGTGCTCATCAGGTTGGGCGCGCAGTTGTCGGAGATGCGAAGCGGCGCGTCAATAGCCGCGCGGGGCGGTCATTTTACTTCCAGCGGCCAAGTGTGCGAGGCGCGCTCGGCGGCGAGGATCACGACATATTGGCCGGGCTTCAGCGTTTCGGCGGGCATGGTCAGGAGCACCGTGGATTGCCGCGACCGCACGGTCAGCTCGCCGGTGAGGCGTTCGAAATTCGGAGCGATAACGACGACTTTGCCGCGGACAAAGATGTCGGCGCCGGCGAGTTGGTAGCGTTCGTCAGGCAGCGTGCAGGTGGCTTGAATCGCGTAGGGCGCGGTGGCTTCGGTGGTCGGCGCCGCGACGACGCCAGAGATCTGCGCGGGGAGTTGCAACGGCTCGACCAGAGTGGTGCGGAGGTCGCCGGGCATCCCGCCGGGAGCGGGGGCGAGCATGGCGCCGCCAGGGGCGCGTCCGCCGTCGGCCGGCCGCGTGGCCACGATGGGAATCCGCCGGTAGCCAGCGTCGAGCAGGCGCGAGGTGTTGGCACGCGCCTTTAGATCTTCGTAGGGCTCGAACGCGTGGCCCTCCTTGCGGTAGCGCAGCGTGATGAAGGTGTAGGGCACGATCACCAAAACGATCGCGAGCACGATCCATTTCATGGGCCAGGGCGGGCGGTTTTTGAGCGGCGCGGACATACGGTAAGCGGAGGGAAAGCGACGCGGCCGGCGGCTGGCAAGACGGCGCGCGGAAATAAAATTGCCCCGCCCGGGACGCGCTGCTTCGTTGGCCGGCTTCATTCATGAAACTCTGGTCGCAGTTTTTTATCCCGACATTGAAAGAAAGCCCGGCCGACGCGGAAATCGCGTCGCACAAGCTCCTCCTGCGCGCGGGGCTCGTGCGCAAGCTGGGCGGCGGCCTCTATACCTACATGCCGCTCGGCCTGCGGGTGATTCAAAAGATCACGCAGATTTGCCGCGAGGAGATGGATGCGGCGGCGGCGATCGAGCTGTGGATGCCACACGTGCATCCGGTGGAAAACTGGCAGCAGGGTCCGCGTTGGGCGGCGGCGCGCGAAATCATGTTCCGGGCGGACAGCGCCGGAGATGGCAAGCGCTCGGGCCGCGAGCCGGAGTTTGTGCTCGGGCCGACGCACGAGGAGGTCATCACGCCGCTCGTGAAGGCCGAGATAACGAGCTACCGCGATCTGCCGAAGAATTTTTATCAAATCGCGACGAAGTTTCGGAACGAAATCCGGCCGCGCTTCGGTCTGATGCGCGCGCGGGAATTCATCATGATGGACGCCTACTCGTTCGACACGACCGACGACAACGCGGTGAAGAGTTACCACGCGATGAAGGCCGCGTATGAGCGCTTCTTCAAGCGCCTCGGCGTGCAGGCCATCGCGGTCGAGGCCGACACCGGCGTGATGGGCGGAAGCTTCTCGCACGAGTTCATGGTGCCGGCCGAAATCGGCGACGACGATGTGATCTATAACGAGGCGAGTGGCTACGCGGCGAATCGCGAGAAAGCCACGAGCGCGCTCGTGCCCGCCGACTTGCGTGACGCGGCGCCCACCGGCGCGGCCGAGGAATTCGCCACGCCCGGCGCCGTGACGATTACGGCGCTCGAAGCCGCGCCCTACGCCGTGCCGTCGGACCAGCAATTCAAGACACTCGTCTACATGGGCGACGGAAAACCATTCCTCGTGATCTTGCGGGGCTGCGACGAACTCGAGGAGGCGAAGCTCGGCGCCCTGGGCTTCGCACTTTTCCGCGCGGCGACGCCGGAGGAAATCGTGCCGGTGCTCGGCGCGAAGCCCGGCAGCCTCGGCGCCGTGAAGGGCACGATCAAGGATGCGGGCGCGCTGTCCGGCATTTTTGCCGACCACGCGATCCGGCTCATCGGCAACGGCACGACCGGAGCGAACAAAGACGGCTTTCACCTGCGCCACGTCAATGTCGGGCGCGATCTCGCGGTGACGAAGTTTGGCGATTTCCGCCGCGTGCGCGCGGGCGAGCCCGATGTGAAGTCGGGTCAGCCGCTGCAAGTGCGGCGTGGCATCGAGGTCGGGCACATTTTCAAGCTCGGCACGAAATACTCCGAGAAGTTCGGCGCGTCATTTACCGACGACCAGAAGCAGACCCACCTGATGGTGATGGGCTGTTACGGCATCGGCATCAGCCGCACGATGCAGGCGGTGTTGGAGCAGAGCCACGACGCCGATGGGATCGTGTGGCCGTGGAACTGCGCGCCGTTTCAGGTTCTGGTCTGCGTGCTCGACCCGCAACTCCCCGAGGCGATGGATCTCGCGAAGAAACTGGCGGCGGCCGCCGAATCCGCCGGGGCCGACGTGTTGATCGACGATCGCGCGGAGCGGCCGGGCGTGAAGTTCAAAGACGCCGATCTCATCGGCATTCCGCTGCGCCTTACGATCGGCGGCAAGGGCCTTAAGGAAGGCATCGTCGAGCTCAAGTGGCGCACCCAGAAAGAAGTCGCCAAGGTCCCCCTCGCGGAAGCCGAGGCGCGCGTGGCGGCGAGCGTCAGCGAGGCGCAGGCGAAGGCGGGCGCGTAGGCCCGCGGCGATGCTCCGCCGGCAGTTACGTGAAATTTTCCCGTAAAGGGATTTGCACGCGGCGGGTCGGCCCGTTGACTTTGCGCCCGTGACCAAATCGACCGTCCAACCGAAGGAGGAGAACCGCACCGAGCTCGCGCTTGGGGCTGTGTGGCGCGTGGTCGTGCTCAACGACCCGGTGAACCTGATGTCCTACGTCGTCCTCGTCTTCAAAAAAATCTTCGGCTTTGACGAGCCCACTGCCCGCCAGCGGATGCTCGAGGTCCACGAGCAGGGCCGCTCCATCGTGTGGAGCGGGCACCGAGAGAAGGCCGAGGCGTATGCCTTCACCTTGCAGCAATGGCACCTCACCGCCGTCCTCGAGCCCGATGAAGCGCATTGAGGTCAAGCTCGCCCTCCCGGTCGTCGCGCCCCTGCTCGACGTCATCAAGGAACTGGCCGACGGCCTGCGCCAGCATCCCGCGGGCCCAGCCGGGCTGCCCGACCTCGACCCGGAGTTCCGCAGCGCGTGGGTCGATGACCTGCTCGTGACGCAGAATGAGGATGTGGCGGCGTTGCTCGCGCTCTTCGACGACGAATTTTTCAAGGAAGGTGTCGTCGCCTTCGACGAGGAAAACGCCGAGGTGCTCGTCCGCGCCGCGGCTGCGCTCCGCCTCCGCTTGAGAATTCACAGCCTCAAGACCTTGGATGACGAGACGCTGGAGGGCGGAGAACTCGATCTCGAAACCCTCACGGAACCGCTGCGGCGGGCGTTCATGTGCTACCTCTTCCTCGCGACGATTCAGGAGCTGATTATCCAGCACCTGGATGAGGGGATTCTCGGCGGGTGAGGGGAGTAACTGGATGAAATCTACATAGCAGCGACTTAGGGTTACGGATCAGCCCGTGGGGTGCGCGAAGGCGGTGTGAAGCACGGGCTGTGACGCGTGGATTAGTTCGCTGTAGCGCACGGTTAGGCGGTGGCACATGAATATCAACCCTTGGCGATTTTGGACCACCGCTCCTCCCGTTCCACCGCCGAAGTCTCTTCGATGCGCGTCGAGATCGTCCAGACGTGCCCTGACGGATCAATAATACGCCCGGTGCGATCACCCCAGAACTGGTTCTTCACCGGCAGTAGAACCTTCGCCCCGGCGGCCACCGCCCGCGCTATCGTTGCATCCACGTCTTCGACATAGACGAAAATCACCACCGGCGAACTGCCGTCCGGCTGGGGCGCGCGGCTCGCCAAGGTAGGCCACTCTGCCTCAATGATAATCATCGCTCCGTTGATCTTCAGAAGTGCGTGGGCTACGGATCCATCCGGACCCGGACGCCGCCCCAGTTCCGCGGCCCCGAACGTGGTCTTGCAGAAATCCAGTTGAGCCGCGACGTCATGGCATACCAGCATTGGTATCATCGTTGAGGAGCTCTTGGGTATCGGTTTAACGGTGCTCATATCCGTGGTTTTCCCAAGCAATAGAGTTCGAGCCGCCTAACCTGAGTTTAACCAACTTGGGGCCGGCGGGTGCATGTCGCATAGCATGGGAGCTGATCGTAGTCGGGCAAGGGATCATTTTGTTTCAGCTCCGTCACTTACCACCGTTCTTGGCGTCGGTGCGTTCCCGGCTAAAACGACAAAAATGTCGCATTTCAAACCGTCGGGTGTGTAACCCGACATCGGACCGCTTTCCGAATCTTCCCCGGTGCCGCCTTTGTCGGAGCGGATGTGCGAGACGTTGCGCCGGTGCCGCTACAGGCATCGCACGGAATAGGCCCACCAGATGTGGTGCCGTCAGTTTGTATTGTTTCAAGAGGGAGCCTCGCCGGGGGCGACTGGCGAGGCCGAAACCACCGCGTTTCTGAATCATCTGGCCAAAGAGCGGAAGGTCGCGATGAGCACGCGGAACTAGGCGTTAAGCGCGCTGCACTTTCCCTATGGCGAGGAGATGAGCGATGGCTTTGGCCGTAGGCCAATGCTTTTCGCCGGAAAAAACCTCGCAACGAGCCGCCTTCGCGAGCGTCAATGAAGGTGATGATGTGCGCCGAGACCCCGCTGATTCCTGTGCTTCGCCGTGGCGGTGTGTATGTCGCCGGCGTGTTGACGATGGCGGCCGGGGTGTCGCGTGCCGGCGCGGAGCCGGCGGCGAACTTTCATCAGAAGATAGAGCCACTACTTTCCAAATATTGCTACGACTGCCACGGCGGCGGCGTGAGCAAAGGGAAGGTGTCGTTCGACACCTTTGCGTCGGACGGCGAGCTGATCGCGAAACGCGACCTGTGGCTGGCGGCCCTGAAGAATGTCCGCGCCGGCCTGATGCCGCCGCGGGAGGAAGATGTCGCGCGGCCGACCGCCGCCGAGATCGACACGCTCTCGCAGTGGATCAAATACGAGGCGTTTGCCATCGATTCGAAGAATCCCGACCCGGGCCGGCTGGCGACGCGGCGGCTCAACCGCGTGGAGTATCGCAACACCGTCCGCGACCTGATGGGCTACGATTTCAACGCCGAGGTGGAGTTTCCGCCCGACGACAGTGGCAACGGTTTCGACAACAACGGTGACGTGCTCACGATCTCGCCGTTGCACATGGAGAAATACCTCGCCGCCGCCGAGTCGATCGTCGAGCACGCGGTGCCGAAGGTCGCCAAAATCATGCGCGAGCGCACGGCGACCGGGAAGGAGTTTCGCGGCGAGGGCGGCGTGAATGGAGACAATCTCAACGCCAAGCTCGCGATGACAGTGTCGCGCAATTTCACGGTCGATCGCGCGGACAAATATCAGCTCGTGATCGACCTGGAGACGCGCGGTTCCTTCGATTTCGATCCGAGCCGCTGCGACGTCGTGGGCAAGATTGACGGCAAGGAACAGTTTCGAGAGACGGTCGCGTGGTCCGAGACTAAGTCGCGCAAGCGCGAACTGGAGGTGGACTGGGCGGCCGGCAGCCACACCATCGCGTTTCAGATCGTGCCGCTCGCGCCAGTGGCCGGCGTGGATGAGGCCGCCACCGCCTCGGCGGAGAAGGCGCGTGTGCGCGAATCGCGGGCGGGCAGCACCAGCGTGTCCGTGCGCATTTTGTCGGTTCAGGTGCGCGGCCCGCTAAATCCGCAGCACTGGCTGGCGCCGGAAAATTACGCACGGTTTTTCCCCAAGGGCCCGGCTCCGGCGGAAGCCGCCGCACGTGATGCCTACGCGACGGAGCTGCTGCGGGCATTTGCCACGAAGGCGTTTCGCCGTCCGGTGGATGAGGCGAAGGTGACGCAGCTGCTCGCGCTGGCGCGGCGGGTTTACGCGGAGCCGGGGAAGACCTTTGAGGAAGGCGTGGGGCGGGCGATGATGGCCGTGCTCGGCTCGCCACGTTTTATCTTCCGGGTTGAGGAGCCGCTGGCGGCGAAGGGGGAGGACTTCCCGCTGGTCGATGAGTATGCGCTGGCGTCGCGGCTCTCGTATCTCCTCTGGTCAACCATGCCCGACGAGGAGCTTTTCGGGCTGGCGGCGCGCGGGGAACTGCGGCGGCAGCTTCGCCCGCAGGTCACCCGCATGCTGGCCGACTCCAAGTCGCAGGCCTTCGTGCGCAACTTCACCGGTCAGTGGCTGCAGGCGCGCGACATCGAATCCGTGCCGATCAACATGCGCGTGGTCATGGGGCCGAACGCGCCGAAGAACCGGGATGGCCGCGTGGAGTTCGACGGAGCCTTTCGCCGACTGATGCGGAGCGAGACGGAGATGTTCTTCGAGCACCTGATCAAGGATGACCGCAGCGTCCTCGAAATTGTGGACAGCAACTATGCGTTTCTGAATGAGCGGCTCGCCACGCACTACGGCGTGCCCGGGGTGACCGGCGAAAATCTGCGTCTCGTGCAACTCCCCGCCAACAGCCCGCGAGGCGGCATGCTCACGCAGGGCACGGTGCTGGCGGTGACCTCGAATCCCACGCGCACATCACCGGTCAAGCGGGGCCTTTTCATCTTGGACAACATCCTCGGCACGCCGCCGCCGCCGCCGCCGCCAAACGTGCCTGATCTCGAAGAAGCGAAGAAGGAATTCAAAGGCCGCGAGCCCAAGCTCAGCGAAATGCTGGCCCTGCACCGCGCCGACAAGCTCTGCAGCTCCTGCCACGAGCGCATGGACCCGCTCGGCCTCGCCCTGGAGAACTTCAACGCCCTCGGCGGCTGGCGCGACACCGAAGCCGGCCAGCCTATCGATCCGTCGGGCGAACTCATCACCGGCGAGAAATTCGCCTCGGTGCGCGAGCTGAAGCGGGTGCTGGCGCAGGACCGCAAACTCGACGTCTTCCGCTGCGTGACGGAGAAGCTGATGACCTACGCCCTCGGCCGCGGTTTGGAGTATTACGACATCGAAACAATCGACGCCATCACCGCGCAGCTCGCGAGCGACGGCGGCCGGATGTCGGTGCTGATCAACGGCGTGATCGAATCGGCTGCTTTTCAAAAACAACGCGCTCGCGTGGCCGTGCCGGGCGCCGTATCTTTCGTCCCGTCCCCCCATCTCAGCCCCGTGGAATCCCGCCCATGAACACTCTAAATTCGCGCCCCGCCGACGCCGCTGCGCAGCGTCACTTCACTCTCGGTCGTCGGCAGTTTCTGCGCGGATTCGGCGCCGCCGTGGCGCTGCCGGTGCTGCATTCTGGCCTGAGGCCCGTGGCCCGCGCCGCCGCAGCGGCCCCGCTTGCGGCCGGCGGCATGGCGACCACGGCCACCGGCGCGCCGCTGCGCATGGCCTACGTCTATTTTCCCAACGGCGCGCTGCCAGCCAACTGGTGGCCGGAAGGTGAGGGCTCGAATTTCACGCTCGCCAAGACAATGGAGCCGCTCGCGTCGCTGAAGAGTTCGATTCAGGTCTTGGGCGGCCTCGATCACAAAAACGCCACAGCGGGCAACGACGGCGCCGGCGACCATGCCCGGGCCAACGCCACCTTCCTTACCGGCGCGCGCGCGCGCAAAACCGACAGCACGGACATTCAGGTCGGCATCTCCATCGATCAGGTGGTCGCACAGCGCATGGGACACGTGACACGCTTCCCCTCGCTGGAGCTTTCGTGCGACTCGATCCGCAAGTCCGGCCGCTGCGACTCTGGCTACTCCTGCGCCTACCAATACAATCTTTCCTGGGCCTCGGCCTCGACGCCCGTTGCCCCCGAGTCGAACCCCCGCCTTGTCTTCGAGCGGCTCTTCGGCGCGGGCTCGCCCGCCGAACGTCAGCGGAATTTCCAACTCCGCCAGCAGACGCAGCGATCCCTGCTCGACTTCGTGATGGACGACGCCCGTTCGCTCCAGCGCCAGCTCGGCCGCACGGACAAGGACAAGGTCGACGAATACCTGACCAGCGTCCGCGAGATCGAGCAGCGCATCCAGCGCACGGAAAAGTTCGGCGCGCTCCCTGATCCCCAGGCGGATACGCCCGCCGGCATCCCGGGCAATTACGGCGATCACATGGATCTGATGTTCGATCTGCTTGCGATGGCGTTTGAGACCGACTCGACGCGGGTCTCGACGCTGCTCCTCGCCGGCGACGGCAGCAACCGCGCCTACCCACAGATCGGGATTCCCGAGGGCCATCACTACTGCTCGCACCACCGGAATAACGACGATCTCATGAGCAAGGTCGGCCGCATCGACCACTATTACATGGAGCGATTCGCGAAGTTCCTGAAGCGGCTTGACGCCAAGAAGGATGCCGACGGCCACTCGATCCTGCACAACTCAATGATCGTTTACGGCAGCGGCAACTCCGATGGTAACCGCCATACCCACGTCAATCTCCCGATTGTGCTGGCCGGCAGCGGCGGTGGCACCCTCACACCCGGCCGCTACACGCAGCTTGGCGGCCAGCCGATGAGCAATCTTTTCATGAGCTTGAGCGACCGCATGGGCGTCACCGGCGTGGAGCGAATTGGCGATTCGAGCGGCCGCGTGAAGGCGGTCTGAGCGCCGCCGCAGCTGGCGCGGGCAGGTGTCGTGTCAAATTCAAAATCTACCGGAATTCCGGTAGATTCGCCGGGTGCATTTCACGGGCGGGCTCGCGAGCCTGCGTGCGGAGGGTCGGATGTTTGACGAAGTGTAGCTTGGCCGGAAGGGGTTCCGCTCGAGGCTCGCGAGTCAATATTCGACCCTCCATTTTTTGGCTGCGAACCTTACCTCGCCTGATCACAAACCCTGCGTGTCCGTGAGCCAGACGAGCGCCGCCAAAGCCGCCGCGCCAAGGTGCAGCTCGCGCGGGTTTACTTTGTCGAAGGAGTCGGCCGTCGTGTGATGATAGTCGAAATAGCGCTGCGAGTCGGGAGTGAGGCCGGCGACGGCCACGCCCTGCGCCAGCAGCGGGCCGACGTCCGCGCCGCCGGTGCCCTTCACGAAGGTGTGCAAACCATAAGGCGCGAAGAGCGCGGACCAGCGGGCGTTCGCGCGCGTGTGGAGGTCTCCCTGCGTGCTGCCGAGATTGAAGCCGCGCGGCTGGAAACCACCGTTGTCGCTTTCGATGGCGAGAACGTGTTTTTCGTTTTTCTCCTTTGCCGCCGTTGCGTAGGCGAGGGCGCCGCGTGTGCCGTTCTCCTCGTTGGTGAAGAGCACGCAGCGAAGCGTGTGGCGCGGTTTGATCCCGAGCGTGCGAAAGAGCCGCAACACCTCGATTGACTGCACGACGCCCGCGCCGTTGTCGTGGGCGCCGGGCGCTACATCCCACGAGTCGAGGTGACCGCCCACGAGGATGATCTCGCTGGGAAACTCGGAGCCGCGGATTTCGCCGATGACGTTGTGCGACGGCGCATCGGGCAGCCACCGCGAATTAATTTTGATCCCCACGCGGACGCCGGGATCGCCGGTGAGGGTCGCGCTGAGCTTTTCCGCTGCGAGGGTTGAGATCGCTGCGGCGGGCAGGCGCGGTGTGTCGGGCGCGTAGTTCACGCCGCCGGTGTGCGGCAGGTCGTCGAGCGCGTGCGTCATGGATCGGACGAGCACGGCGACGGCGCCCTGACGCGCGGCGGCGGTGGCGCCGCGGCTGCGTTGATCGACGGCGCGGGCGTAGGCAACGCCGGGAGTCACGGTCGTGGGCTCCATCGGCCGGTTGTAGAAGATAATTTTGCCGGCGATTTTTTCGCGCCCGAGTTTCGCCACTTCTTCGAGGGACTGCACCTCGATTACGCCGGCCATGATTCCGTCGGCGGGCGTGGATTCGGAGCCGCCAAGGGCCAACGCGTTGAGCGGCACGATGGCGCCGCCGGCGAGCAGCGAGACCGATTCCTGCGCGCCGCGCTCCCAGTGGGGCACGAGCACATCCTGTTTGAAAACGCGATCGAGCCCGATGCCGTTGAGGGCTTTCTCCGCCCAAGCGACGGCTCCCTCTAGATTTTTGGAGCCCGAGAGCCGGCCCGGATGCTGCGCGACGAACATGCGGAGATTTTCGTAGGCCTGGCCCCGGGCGAGGGCCTCGTCGAAAAACGCCCGCACCGCCGTCTCCGCCGCGTCTGGGGTCTGCGCCCGGACGAAGCTGAAAAGCGAACTGAACGCCAAGGCGAGACCGAGGACTGTGCGCATGGGCGGGAGATTTCCGTTGCAGCCCGCCCGACTCAAGCGGCGAATCCCGCCGTGCGCACCAGCCCATGAATCTTTCTCCCACTACACTTCGGGGCCGGCAAGTGCGGCTGGAGCCGCTTGCGGCTTCTCACTTCGAAGCCCTCGCCCGGAACGGTGCTGACCTTGAAGTTTGGCGCTGGATGCCGTCGCTGCGTTCCGACCCGCAGGAATCGGTGCGGGTGTGGCGAGATACGGTCCTGCCGATGCAATCGCGGGGTGAATTGGCCGCCTTTGCCATCATCGATCTGGCGCGCGGCGAGGCGGTGGGCGGGACGACGCTTTTTGATTATTCCGAGGCGCACCGTCGCATCGAGATCGGCTACACGTGGCTGGCGAAACCCGTCTGGCGGACGGGCATCAACACCGAGTGTAAATACGTGCTGCTGCGCCACGCCTTCGAGACGCTCGGGATGAATCGCGTGCAAT
This sequence comes from Opitutaceae bacterium, assembly GCA_039919035.1. GTDB lineage: Bacteria > Verrucomicrobiota > Verrucomicrobiia > Opitutales > Opitutaceae > ER46. The sequence continues at coordinate 12,602 of JBDSGI010000044.1, read as the reverse complement.
TGAAAACCGACGCGCGCAACCAGCGCTCGCAGGCCGCCATCGCGCGGCTCGGCGCGGTGCGGGAGGGCGTGCTGCGCTCCCACATGGTGATGCACGACGGATGGCTGCGCGACTCCGTCATGTTTTCAATTATCGCCAGCGAGTGGCCGGCGGTGAAAGCGCGGCTGGAAGGATTCCTGGCGCGATAGGTCGCGGGTCTGGCCGGCGCCGCGGCATCTGCGCGCCAGACGCGCTGCGGTTCAGAACCACTTTCTCTTCTTCAGGTAGATCACCATCCCGATGGTGGCGACGAGCGTGAGCAGGCAGGCGTAGAGGTAGCCGTGCGGGGACTTGAGTTCCGGCATGTGCTCGAAGTTCATGCCATACCAGCCGCCGATCATCACCGCCGGGAGGGTCACGGCGGTGAGGGCGGTGAGGAACTTGATGCCTTCGTTGGCCTCGAAGGCCGCCTTGTTCAGGTAAATGTCGAAGGCCATCAGCAGCCGCTCGTGGTAACCCGCCACGGTGTCCTCCAGCCGGGCGAGGTTGTCGCGCAGGTCGCGGAAATAGGGGAGGAGTTTGGCGCGGATGAGTTTGCTGTCGCCGCGCGCGAGCCGGTCGATCACGTCGCGCTGCGGCCGGACGATGGTGCGCAGCCGCGTGAAATCGCTGCGCACGTGGAGCAGGTCGCCCACGACTTTTTTTTGCGGGGAATCCTTCGCGAGCACCTGCTCTTCCAGTTCCTCCAACTCGGCGCGCAGTTCCTCGATGACGGGCGCGTAGTTGTCGACCAGCATGTCCACGAGCGTATGCGCAATGCGATCCGGGCCGCGCGGCCCGACGACCGCGCTTTTGGCGTAACGATCCATGAGGTTCGATACCGAACGGAGCGGCGCGGGGTGAAAGGTGACAAGGTAGTCCCGCCCAAGAAACAAATCGAGTTCGGTGGTGTGGAATTTATCGGTGCGACTGAAATCCACGGCGTGCGTGACAATGAAAAGGTAGTCCTCGTAATCCTCAACTTTTGGCAGCGAGTTGGGCTGCACGCAGTCCTCGATCGCGAGGGGATGGAACTGAAAGACGACTTCGAGAATCGATTTTATCTCCTCGGGCGTGGCGTTCTCCAGATCCACCCAGAGCAACAGTCCCTTGTCCGCGCGGACGAGGCGCAGCGCCTCGAGTTCGAGGTGCTGTCCGACGAGCTTGCCGTCGCTGAAGATAAACGAGCGGATCATGGGATGGGGTGGGCGCTTTTTTCTGACCGCTCAGACGTTTCAGTCTTACTTCTTTGGACGCGAGAGGTTGGGCAGGGCGGCGAACGCTTGCGCCCGCATTGGGCTACAACCCCAGCTTCGCCTCGGCGGCGGCGATGGCGGCGATGAAGGCCTCGGGTGTGGTGGCGCTGAGAAACGTCGCTCGGTCGGCGGGATCCTTGAGGATTTTGCAGAGGGCGCTCACGACGGCGAGGTAGTCGCCGGGCTTGGTCTTCGGGGTGCCGAGGACGAAGAAGAGGCGCACGATTTCGCCATTGGCATCGAAGGGAATGCCGACTTCGGAACGCCCGACGGCGAGGACGATTTGTTTCACGTGCTCGGTGCGCGCGTGCGGGAGGGCAACGGCGTTGCCGAGGCAGGTGGTGTCGAGCCGGTCGCGCGCGAGCAGTTCGTCGTAGAAGCCGGTGAAATTGGCGACGTCGGGGTGACTCTCGAGGAGGCGCGCAATTTCGTTGAGCGCCGCGGTGCGTTTGGCGCTCTGCACGGAGAGCGAAATGCGCGAGGGCGCGAGGAGCGAGGTGATGCGGCCGGCCATGCGGGAAGGTGCAACAGAGAGCGAACGCGACGCGGAGTTGGCAAGGGCGGAGTTGCCGGGGATCGCCCGCAGAAAACGATCGAGGGCGGCGCAAAAAAACTCCTACGCCAGCTTCACCAGCTCCGCTGTCGCCGGCACGTCCTTGATAATCTGCGAGGGCTCGGGGCCGACGCCGAGGTAGCGGAGGTTGGGCAGTTTGTCGGCGATGGGCCAGGTCCCGCCTTCGTAGGCGACGGCGAGCGTGGCCTGCATCATCGCGGCGACGTAGCGCTGGGCATTCTGCGGGAGCGCGGCGAAGTGGCGGATTTGCGAGATGTCCTCGGTCCAGCCGGCGTGCGTGGTGTAAACCGGGCGCAGCGTTTTGCGCACGGCTTCGTTGCGCGGGACGTGATGGATGATTTTTCCGGCGGGGTCCTGATAGGACCCGCAGATGAGCAGCTCGCCGCGCCACTCGCCGCTGTGCGTGAGCGCGTCGGATTTATTGATCATCACGTCTTGAAAACCGCCGTAGCGGAGGGCGTCGCCTTTCTCCACGGCGTCGAACCAACCGACCATGCGCTGGCGGCCGGTGCTGGTGCCGAACTCGATTTGCTTCAGCTTCACGGCGAGCGGGTGCGCATCGTCCATCTGCGTGAGGAAGGTGTGGGTGCCGACCTTGGTATCGTAGGCCTTGGCGACGCCGAAGGTGTGGATGCGCTGCACAGGAATTCCCGCGCTCTCGAAAAACTCCGGCGTGTAGGTGTGCGAGGCGGTGACGTTGGGCGAAAAGCCATGGCGCTTGTCGAGCCAGTAGGCCTGGCCGAATTCGCCGATGATGGTGCGGCCGCGCGCGACTTCGCGGAGGATGAGCTCGCGGACTTCGCCGACGTTCTGCGCGAGCGCAGTGCCGGCGGCCCAGTAAGCTGCGGTGAGCGCGTCGAGGTTGAGTGTGAACGGCGCCACGCCCCGGAAGCGCGTGAAATCAAACTCTTCCTTGGAAAACACTCCCAGCTCGATCGCTTCGGCGTTGGCGCGCTGTTCGGCGGTGGTGAGCTTGTCGAAGAAATTCGCCCACGTCGCCTCGCTCACGCGGCACACGTGCTGGATGGTGCGGCAAGCGCGGTCGGCGCGCTGGGCGAGTTTGCGGGCGAAGTAGTTCGGGCCGCCGTGAAAATCGGAAAACGTGATCTGCTGCTGGCCGACTTCGTCGAGGTAGGCGGGCGTGATGCCGCGGCCGGTGGAGCCGCGCGGCTCCTCGGCGAGGACGTTGGTGCGGTAGTCTTCCCACGCGAGATCGAGCAGCCGGTGCGTGAGGTCGGAGACCATTGCGCGTTCGTCGATGAGCAGCCGCGAGAGGATGGCGTGCCCTTTGTTCTCCAGCGGCTTGGTCTCCCACCAGATCTTGCGGGGATCGGCGACGACGCCGCTGCCGATGCAGAGGTGGGCGGCGTCCTTCACGACGACGCCGGCGGGGAGGAGGTTGAGCTTGATGCCGCCGGCGGTGTGGCCGGAGTTGGCGCCGCCGTTGACCTTGAGCACGACCGAGACGGGGTGCGCGGTGCCGCGGAGTTCGTCGGCGACTTCGGGGATGAGGCGGCCCTTGCCCTCGTCACCAAGGGAGATACCGACATCAGCGATGAGCTGGCTGGAAAAAGGAAGCAGGGACATGGTTGCGAAAGTGAATTTGCAACCGAGCCGACCGCGAACGGAACGGCCCCTGTTGCCGTGAAGTCAAAACGCGACGCGTCGGGCGAGGGCAAACAAAAATCCGCGCGATGACGGAGAACGCCTGCGTTGCGCGGCCGGCGAATTTTCCTCGGCGCGGCTTGGCCCGGCGTGGCAGAGTGAGCGCCGATGCATACCTCGCGAAAAATCGCCCTCGTCACCGGAGCCGGCTCCGGCATTGGCCGCGCCACCGCCTTAGGGTTGCTCGGTGCCGGCTACACTGTCGTGCTGGCCGGGCGGCGGGCCGAGCCACTCGAGGCTGTCGTGCGCGAGTCGGGCGCGCCGGCGGGGCAGGCGCTGGTCGTCCCGACCGATATCACCGATGCGGCGGCGGTGCGGATGCTGTTCACGCGGACGCGCGAGGTGTTCGGACGGCTCGACGTGCTGTTCAACAACGCCGGCGTTAACGCCCCGGGCGTTTCCTTCGAGGACCTTCCGCTCGACCGCTGGCGCGAGGTCATCGACACGAATCTCACCGGCGCGTTTCTCTGCGCGCAGGAGGCCTTCCGCTTGATGAAGGCGCAGTCGCCGCGCGGTGGGCGCATCATCAACAACGGCTCCATCTCCGCCCACGTGCCGCGGCCCAACTCCGCCGCCTACACCGCCGCGAAGCACGGCATCACCGGCCTCACCAAGTGCGTCTCGCTCGACGGCCGCGCCTTGGACATCGCCTGCGGCCAAATCGACATCGGCAACGCCGACACCGCCATGGCCAGCCGCATGAAAAAAGGCGTCCCGCAGGCCAACGGCACGATGGCCGTCGAGCCCATGATCGACGTGAAGCACGTGGTCGACGCCGTGCTCTATATGGCCGGCCTCCCCCTCAACGCGAACGTCCCCACCATCACCGTAATGGCGACCCAGATGCCCTACGTGGGGCGGGGCTGAGGTGCGGTTGGCAACTTGTTTGGCGAACGGAGAAACCGGGGGGCCAAAACCGCTTGCGACCGCATTTCCTGCAATTGTTGCGGGTCAGGTCTGAAACTGCGAACTCTCCACCTAGACCCGGAGCGAGCCACGGAACCCCCGCCCGCCGTAGTAGGACTCGGCGCCGTTATGATAGATGAATACCCGACCGAAGCGGCGATCGCCGAAGATCGCACCGCCGAGCTTCCGGATCTCGTCCGGGGTTTTCAACCAGCTCGACGACTTCGTGTCGAAATCCCCGAGCTGCTGTAGGGCGTGATACTGCTCTTCAGTCAGCAGCTCTGCGCCCATGGCTGCGGCCAACTCCGTCGCGCAGCCTTTCGGGGGAAATTTTTTCCGCCCATCCAGTGCCTCCCGGTCATAGCAGAGACTCGCGCGTGCTTCCGGACTTTGCGGCGAACAATCGAAGAAGATGAATTCGCCGGACTTTTTTTCTTGGCTCACGACGTCCGGCTCACCGCCGGTGGCTTCCATTTCGCCGAGCGACCAGAGTTTTTCGGCGTTGGCCTCGACGCGGGCCTTCACGTTGGCCCAAGTGATCCCGGCATGGCGTTGCGGGTTTTTCTCAAAGCGGGCCCGCAGCACGCGGAGCAGTTCTTCGCGCTGGGGGGCGGGGAATTTCTTTTTAGACTTCGCGGCTTTCACGTTCATAGAGATTCCCGTTTTCTCTCCGCTGACGAGCGTGAAAGCTCAGGGTCTTCGGTTCTCGCCGCATCGGCAAATGTCGGACCCATGAAGTGCGGGTCAAGTGGTGTGCCACATCGCGCAGGCCTTCGCCTTGGCGAAACTGCTACGCCGCCTCGAGCCAAGGGTGGGGGGTCGCGATTTGCCGGGCGCCCTACCATGAGACGAATCTTGCAGGCGCGGTCGGCAATTTTGGAATGACTATAGATCGGATCCGGCCACGGGACCGGAGGGGAAACGGACGGTATTTTTTTTCATGGTAGGCGGGTCCTCAAGCCACGCGGAGGTCCGACGCGCCGTCGCGCTTGATTCGTAGAACTCAAATTGCGTGCCTGTAATTTCATCTCCGCGGAGCTGGTGGGTGAAGCGCAACATCGCGGGCCGCCGGAGACCTCAGCCGCACCTCCTCGCCCTGCCTCCGGCGAGTGGGCGTTCGCGGAGGTAAGCGGAAGTCACGCCGAGAAACCGGCAGCAGCGGCAGTGGAGGGTCAGGAGCTTCGGGTCGCCGACGTTGGCGACGTAGTCGGCCCGGGAGTTGGCCAGTGGCGGGCATATAGCCGACGACGCCAGCTAAAAGCGCGCTATAACGGTTGGCGTTGACCTTCGCAGGGCGTCGCTTCGGGTTTGGCCCCGCATGAAGCTCTCCACGTCGCTCGGCCGCCTCCGGCTGGTCGGTTCCCTCGAAGGCGCGTCGTTCCTGCTGCTCGTGGGCGTGGCGATGCCGCTGAAATATTTTTGGGGCCATCCGGAGGCGGTGGGGGTGATGGGGATGGCGCATGGCGTGCTGTTCCTCGCCTTCGTCGCGGCGATCATTCAGGCGCATTTAGAATACGGGTGGCCGCTGAGACGCTCGGCGCTGCTCTTCCTAGCCGCGCTGCTGCCGTTCGGGCCGTTCGTCGCGGATCGCAGGCTCCTCCGAGGGTTGGAGGAATAAGTGTGACGGATTGGTTGCGTAGTTCGCCGTCCCGATGATGGGGAGGCTTGCTTGGGCCTATTCTGACACTTTGGAATTTTTAGAATCTGACTATTCGTGTTCGCTCGAGGGCAGTGCGTTAGAATCCGGGGAAACTTTGTCGCGAAGCGCTTGCTCTTTTTCATGTCGAATCTCCCGTTGGCCACGCTCCCTTCAATTAATGAATTCAACAGCACTCTTTACTCCAGTTGAGCTAGGTCCCATCGCGCTGCCCAACCGCATCGTCATGTCGGCGCTGACCCGCTGCCGTGCCGATGCCAATCACGTGCCGACCGACTTGATGGTCGAATACTACAGCCAACGGGCAAGTGCCGGCCTAATCCTTGCGGAGGCGACGATGGCGATCGAAGGCCACTCTGCGTTCGGCGGGCGCGAGCCCGGCCTATACTCTGCCGATCAGGTCGCCGGTTGGAAAAGAGTCACCGCTGCCGTCCACGCCAAAGGCGGTCGCATCGTGGCGCAAATCTGGCATGGCGGCCGCGCGTGTCATTCGCTGCTCAATCACGGTGCCCAACCGGTCGCCCCCAGCCCTTTGCGAATCGAGAACGACGAGACTCACACGCCTGAGGGCAAGAAGCCCTACGAGATTCCGCGCGAGCTGCGGGACGACGAGTTGCCGGGAATCGTCGCCGGCTTTCGGCGGGCGGCGGAAAACGCGCTCGCCGCCGGCTTCGACGGCGTCGAGGTCCACGGGGCCAACGGTTACTTACTCGACGAATTTCTCCGCGACGGCAGTAACCGACGCAGCGGTCCCTACGGCGGGGGTATGGCGAATCGCGCGCGACTCCTGCTGGAAGTGGTCGATGCCGTCGTGAGCGTCTGCGGCGCGGGCCGCACTGGCGTTCGCATATCGCCGCTCAACAGCTACAATGACATGAAAGACAGCGACCCGATGGCGCTCACGCGTTATGTCGCATCGGAACTTAATCAGCGGGGAGTGGCTTTTCTCGATTTGATGCGCGGCGATTTCTTTGGCCTGCAGAAAGGCGATGTGGTCACTGCGGCGCGCGCCGGCTTCAAGGGCGCGCTGTTGCTGGGAATGGGCTACACGCCGGCCGAAGGCGCGGAAGCGATTGGCAACGGCTCGGCAGCGGCCATCGTCTTTGGGCATCACTTCATCAGCAACCCCGACCTCGTCGAACGTGTGCGCGCTGGTGCCCCGCTGGTTGAACCGGATGCCAAGACGTTCTATAGCCCCGGTGCCCGCGGCTACACGGACTACCCGACGATGACGGCGACGTAATCGGCTGGATGGATTGGGGCGCCGCCCCTCGTAGTGTGATATTGAGGCCGTCTCAGGCGCTACGCCTCACCGCAGTAGTGTGTGTCAGCCGTTGCTTAAGGCGGCTGTGGCACCAAAACCAGCCCCTCCGGCGACAAACCACGTGCCTTCACCTTTTCAAGTATCTCCGAGTATGCAGCCGCGGGGAGGTGCCGTTCGCGGGCGAGCACCCACAGCAGTCCCGCGTCGTTGCTGCCCACGACCGCCCAGCCGTAGTCGGGATCGATGAGAAAGATTTTATACGTGACCGAAATCGGCCAAACGAAGCTTACCTTCCACGTCGCGTTCCCGGTGCCGTCGATGACCTTGGCGACGCCCTCCCACGTCTTTTCCGGTCCCTCGACCGATTTCTCCCGAAACGTGAAGTTATTGGTCAGCCGCCCGTCAGGCCGCAACGCATAGGTGTCGTAGCTGGCGACTTTGCCGCGCTCAAGGAAGTAGGGGACATGACTGATGACATACCAGCGACCCATGTAGCGGTTTAGATCTACGGCCGCTACTGGCACCGGAGAAAGGGTGCTGGAGACGCAGCCGGCAAGCAGGAGCAGGCTAAGTGCGGAAAGTGGACGAAGGAGAACCGACATAGGCCAGCAGAGCTACTTCCACCGGAGCCGCAACCGAACCGTTCCGATCAATCCACGGCGCGCGGTAAGTTCTGTGGGGCAAGGGCGAAAACGCTGGATCGGGAAACTCGATGTGATGGCGTCTGACACACGGAGATTAAGGGCGGCCCGAGCAACGCTCGGCGCCGCCCTTTATGGCCGCGGACATGCCGTGCGGTCTTCCTTTGAACTCGGAGGAGAGGACCGATGTCAGAGCGGCGCACGCGTAATTGCGCTCACTTCCTCGAGGATATCCCGCTCTCTCAATTCAAAATTACTCAGCGCGGGATGAGCCAGCACCGACGCGACCAGGGGGCTGGATTTGAAAGCGTCCAACGCCGCGGCATCCTTAAACAGATACACCGCTCCCGCCTCGTTCTTCTCAGCGTTGATTAGCCAGATCTTCCACAGACATCCCGGCACGTCGGCAAATGTCTGGGCAAGCTGTTTGACCATCGCTTTGAATTCTGCACGTGAAACTCCGAACGTATAATTGGTGACGAGAATTTTCTGGGACATGTTATTCCTTGGGTTGAGGGTTAGAATGCCTAGCGACTTAAGCATCGTGGTTCTTCTGCCCGACAGTGTCCAGTTCCCAGAGGACCGAACCTATCGACCAGCCAGTCCTCCGAAACGGAATGCTTTATCTCCGCACTTGGTCTCCCGCCCCCTCGCGCTGCTCCGCACGTTTGGCGTCGCGGCATCGGTCGCGGCGCACGGTCAATCCGGAGGGGCGTGCCGGGTCCGGACAATAATCCCAGGCCGGTGTCATTGAAGTTCTGGCACAGCCCGCGTTCGTCGGCGAAGGGCTGGTTGGCGGACCAAAGCCGGGTGATCAGGACGTCGGCCTCGAACGCCGCGATTTTTCGTTTCGCGTGACCGGCCGCGAGCCGCGCCAGTTCCATCAGCTCTCCCAGCATTCCGGTGAGACGTTCCCCCGCCCCATGGAGCATTCACGCGAATTTCGCTCGTTCGGTTTCGACCACATTCGTTTGGTCGAGCAAGTTTGCCGCGAGACTAACGCCAAGGCCATCACTCGTGAGATCATGGACGTCTTGATAGATGAGGGTAGCGCGCGGGCGTTCGACCTCAATGACGCTCGCCCGCAACCTCGTGAGGTCGCCCACTTGCCCCGCGGCGCGGCGATGCGTTCCGGGCAGTAGATTTTTGGGGACGGCTCAATACGCCGCCGCTTGCGGCGAGGATGGGTGCCGCCCGCTGTCATTGGGGCGAAGTTCCTTTTTGTGATAACCCTGGGAGGGTTCATTTCCGCCGGCAGATGAGGAGGACTTCGTCAACCTCTGCCAGATCGATCAATCCCGCCGCCATGACCAGCCGTCTTTGAAACAACAGCCCGAGCGGAAAAAACAGCCAGTTGTAGCAGCGGACCGCAAAGGTGTGATGACGCGTGAGTCCCTTGACCGTGAGATCCAGCAGACGCGGATTGTTGGATTGCATGCCAAAGATGGCGCTCTGTTCGACGGAGAGTTCATGCCGCTGGAGCAACGCCTGCAACACGCCGGGCTCGTAACGTCGCGCGTGTCCGACGTAGTCGTCGAAGGTGGTCCAGCGGGCGGGATGCAGCGGCACCGAAAAAATCAATCGTCCATCCGGCCGGAGCACGCGTGTGAGTTCGCCAAACACGCGCTCGTCGTCCTCCACGTGCTCGATCACGTCAAACGCGGCCACCAAGTCGAAGCTGCCCTCGCCAAACGGGAGGGCGGTGATTTCACCGGACCGGACGATTCCACCGCGCGCCCTGAGTTGTTTGATCACCGGAGGGCTGATATCGACAAAATAGGTTCCGGCGACCGGCAGGCGGGGGCGCAGCCCGGGCCCGATTTCCAAGCGCTGCGGCCCGGCCGGCAACAGGGCGGAGATTACTGGCCACGTGTTGAAACGTTCCGGCCGCGTGAGGTAGGTCTTCGACCAGAAGGCATCGTAGAAATCGCTGTTGCGCGTCGCGAGAGTGCTGGGATTCATGGTGCCGCGCCCGTCAATCGGAGACGGACGACGTGGTGATGGACAGCAGCAACGCGTTGTCGTCGAGATTTATCGCCGGGATTGGGAACCCGGCAATCTGACCTCTTCGGTGGCCCTCGATTAATGGCCGGCCCTTCGGCTCTTGTGGTTCGCGCCGATCGAAGCAAATAGTTCGATCGCTTTTGCTCCCGATCGCACGCCATGCCGCGCTCCTTCCTTAATCTAGCTGCCTACAAATTCACCCCGTTCGACGCGGATGACTTGCCGGCGCTGCGCGGGCGGTTGCGTGAGGTGGCGAATGCACACGGGTTGCGCGGGACGATTTTGCTGAGCACCGAGGGAATCAATCTCTTCATCGCGGGCCGGGCAAACGAGGTCCCCGCGTTGCTGGGGGAACTGCGCGCGCTGCCGGGCCTGAGCGACCTTGCGCCCAAGGAAAGCTGGAGCGCGGAGCAGCCGTTCCACCGGATGTTGGTGAAAATAAAAAAGGAAATCATCGCGTTTGGCGTGGAGGGCATCGATCCCGCGCGCCGGCCCGCGCCGAAGCTGGCGCCGCGCACGTTGAAACAGTGGCTCGACGAAGGCCGGCCGGTCACGCTCCTCGATACGCGCAACGGCTACGAGGTGCGCCTCGGCACGTTTGCCGGCGCGATCGATCAGCAGATCGATCACTTCCGAAAATTTCCTGACGTGGTGCGACGGCTCCCGGCAGCATTGAAGGCGCGGCCCCTCGTGATGTTTTGCACGGGTGGCATCCGCTGCGAAAAGGCCGCGCCCCTCTTGGTTCGCGAGGGGTTTGAATCGGTTTATCAACTCGATGGCGGCATCCTGAAATATTTCGAGGAATGCGGCGGCGCGCATTACGCCGGGGAATGTTTTGTCTTCGATCGTCGCGTGGGCGTTGACGCCGAACTAAAGCCGACCGGTGCTGTGCTCTGCTGGAATTGCCAGATGCCGCTCACGCTCACCGAGCAGCAGGACGCCCGCTACGTTTACGAGCGGTCGTGCCCGCACTGTTTCGATCGACCCCGGCCGGTTGGGGCGGAATCAAGTCCACCGCGCGATGGCGAAACGCAGGCGTAGCCGCCGATCGATCCGCGATGCTTTCGGGCCGGTGACGCGGATGCGCCACGCCAACCGCTGGGAAGATCGCTTTGAAGCTCGGCTCGGTGAAGCCGGGGCGCAGATGTATCAACTTCAAGAAGTTCGAGGAGCTGATGCTCGACGTCGTGATGAAGCTCGTGAAACAAGCCAAGAAATTCAGAGGCATCAACGCTGTGGCGCGATGGCGCCAGCGAAACTGTCAGGCTTTGCTAACGCCGCGCGATTCCCTCTGTAGGGTTAGAAGTATGGCGCCGCGTCTTACTTCCGCACCTTGTTCACCTGCGCGACGGTCATGTCGTTAATCGCGTAGCTGACGCGCAGGATGCCGTCGGCAAACGCCTGCGGATCGAGCGTCATCACCCAGTCGGATGAGCTCTGCTTCCAGGCGGCCGAGAACGTCGTTTTGTCCTCCGACATTTTCAGGATCGTGCCGGTGACCTCGCTCGCCGGCTGCTTGTCGTGCGTCTGAATCTGGATGCTGGTGAAACTGCCTTGGGGGTTGTCGACGTAGACCATGCCGCCGTGCAGCAGCATCGTCGAGTTCACCGCGATCCCGGCTGAGTCGCGCCGGTAGCCAGCGTCCACCTCGCCCCACATTTGCGGGACGGTAAAGGTGATCTCTGGCAGGAGCACGATCAGCTTCTTTTCCTTAGCCAGCGAGTGCAGCCAGAACGCCGGGCTCGCCGCCATGCCGCGCTCGAACTCCTGTTCGTCGGTGGGCGTCACGCGGATGAAAGTCAGCGGGTCTTTGCTCCACGTCGGAAAGCCCCACTTGGTATCCGAGGACAAGCGGCCCCGACCTGCGATGATGGGCTCCGCCTTCAAGTCGTCGTAGGTGTAAACGGTCGCGCCCGTCGCGCGCAATTTCGTGACGAAGTCATCTTGCACCTTCCGGGCGAGCCCCTGCAGGAGCGCCTTGTCGAGACCGTTGACGAAGAACTTGCCGTGCGCCTTCGCGTTCGAACCACCCTTCTTGGACTTCGCCCACACACTGCCCGAGCACGAGACGACCAGATTGGCGGACGGAACGAAATAGGCCGACGCAGCCAGGCCCTTCGGATCCACGATTTTCACGCGGTCCATGTTAATCTCGAAGGGTTTCATTTCGGCACGGGCCGGGCTGGACGAAAGTGTGAGCACGGACAACGCAAACAGGCCCGCTAGGCGGACCGAACGGCACGAAGGAATGAGTCGCATGAAGGAGTGAGGTGAGGTGATGGTTGCGGTCCTTACGGTCATCAGCCGGGGTAGGTCGTCAAGCATTCAAGAGTGAGGGTAGTGTCTCCGTTTGATTTTTTGACTGACATTGCGAGGAGCGCAGCGACGAAGCAATTCATCTGAAATTCCAGCTGGATTGCCGCGCCCGGCTTTGCCGGCCCCGCAATGAAAAACCAAACTGAGACACTACCCGAAAGAGAGGCTGGAGAAGGTCAGGCGCCGAGTTGCTGAATTTTCGAGACGATTGGTTTCCGGGAAATTGTGACAAGCCCTAGCAGCCTGTCGGACTTGAAGGCGATGGTGTGATGAAGATTTTCACCGATGGGGCGTGAGGGCG
>JBDSGI010000043.1:0-3748 GCA_039919035.1 Opitutaceae bacterium | reverse complement strand
GCCAACCTCGCGCAGCTTTTCCTCGACCGCGCCCAAGCGACGCCCGAGGCCGTCGCCATCGTGACCGACGCGGGCGAAATTTCCTACGGCGCGCTGGCCGGCCGCGTCGCCGCGATCGGAAATTTTCTGCGCACCCGCGGCCTTGCGGCCGAAGAGCCGGTCGGCGTGCTGATGCGACGCTCGCCCGATCTCGTCGCCGCGTTGCTCGCGATCTTGCACGTCGGCGGAGCCTACGTGCCGCTGGATCCCGACGATCCCGCGGAGCGCAACCGGCGCATCCGCCACCAATCCGGCGCGACGCTCGTGCTCACCGACCGCGATCTCGGCGCGGCGGCGTTGCCGGATGCCGAGGCGGACTTGGACTTCGCCGTCGTCGCCGATCTGGTTTCCACCGCGCCACTGGCGGCGGCCGCGCCCGGCGGCGCGCGCCTTGCCTACATTCTCTTCACGTCGGGCAGCACCGGCGAACCGAAGGGCGTGGAGGTCGAGCACCGCAACGCCGTCAACCTCGTGCTGGCCGCGCGGGACTTCATCGGGTTCGGCCCGAACGATCGCTATCTCGCGACCTCGACCATTGGTTTCGACATCTCAGTCGCGGAGTTGTTTGTGCCGCTCACCGCCGGCGGCAGCGTGTTACTGCGCGACCGAAAAATCTGGCTCAACCCCCGCCAACTCGCGGCCGACGTGCGGCGCCACGGCGTCACGGTGGTGCAAGGCGTGCCATCGGCGTGGGCGAGCGTGCTGGCCGAGGTGCCGGATTTCCCCCGGGTGCGCATCGCAATCACGACGGGCGAGCCCGTGCGCCCCGCGCTGGCGCAGCGACTCGCCCCGCTCGCCGCGCAGGTATGGAATCTCTACGGCCCGACGGAAACCACGGTGTGGTCCACCGCCTACCAGCTGCCGGCGGACGCCAGTGCCGCCCAAGGCTCCACCCTCTCTGCCTCCATCGGGCGGCCGATTGCCAATACCACGATCGTGCTCTTGAACGAGGACGGCACGGTCGCAGCCGACGGCGAACGCGGCGAACTCTGCCTCGGCGGCCTCGGCCTCGCCCGCGGTTATTGCGACCACCCCGAGCTCACTCGGGAAAAATTCATCACCGCGCCGGGGACCGGTGAGCGCCTCTACCGCACCGGCGATCTGGCGGCGTGGAGCTGCACGGGCGACCTCCTCTACTTCGGCCGCAACGACGACCAGATGAAGATCCGCGGTTTTCGGATTGAGCCGCGCGAGGTCGAAGCAGCGATTCTCACGTGCCCGGAGGTCGGGCAGGCCGCCGCCACGTGGTTCGCGACCGCCGTCGAATCCAAGTCGATCATCGCCGCCCTCGTGCTGAAGCCGGGCGTCACACTTACCCCGCCCCAGCTTCACGCGTGGCTCCGGCCGCGCCTTCCGGGCCCGCTCATTCCCTCGCGTTGGGTTTTCCTGGAAACCCTGCCGCGCGCGCCCAGCGGAAAAATTGATCGCAACGCGATTCGCCGGCACGCCTCGGCGGCGTCCGCCGCGCCCGTAGCGGAAAAATCCCGACCACTGAGTCCAACCGAGACGACCCTCGCAGTCGTTTGGCGGAGTATTCTCAATCTGCCCTCGGTCGGTCCCGACGATCATTTTTTCTCCATCGGAGGCGATTCGCTCGCGGCCGTGCGCATGATCACCGAGGTCGAGGCGCGCTTTGCCCTCGCCCTGCCGGTGCAGGCGGCGTTCGAGGCACCGATCCTAGCCCAGCTCGCCGGGCGCATCGACCAGGCGCGGGTCCGGGCCGCCGGCGCGGAGGAGTCGCATTTCATTTTCCCGCTCGTCGAGATCCCCGCGAGCCGCCCGGTGTTTTTCAGCAACGTCGATCTCAAGATGGCGGCCGGCGGGGCGTGGACGATGCCGTGCTCGCTCTACTGCATCTCGCATTGGGCGCACGGCAGCGGGTTCGTCGAAGCCAAGTCGCTCGCCGAGCTGGCGCGGGCGCACCTCGGCGGCCTGCGGACGGTTCAGCCGGCCGGACCCTACCGGATCGCCGGCTATTCGTTCGGCGGGCTCGTGGCGCTGGAAATGGCGCAACAGCTTCGCCGCGCGGGCCAAACTGTTGAGCTCCTTTTCCTGCTCGATCCGATGCAGCCGTTTCGCACCGAGAGCGCTCCCGGCGGAACCGCGATGACCGGACAGATCACTCCCCTCGACGAAACGTTCGCCGGCCGGCTCCGGCGGCACGTGACCAACCTGCTCCGCCATCCCAGGCAGAGCGCCGCCTACATCTGGCAGCGCCTGTGCTGGCACGGCCGCAACAGTCCTCTCAAGCAATGGCTGATCTACAAGCTCGTGCATCTTCATGGCCGAAGGCCCAATCCCATTTCTCAAATGCTCGTGCCGCAAAACCGCTGGCCGGCGTTCTGGTATAGCGCGCGGCGGATGGCCAAGGGTTACGTCGCCCGTCGCTACGAGGGCGCCGTCACGGCGGTGTTTCCCGATCACGGAGAGCGCTACGCCGTATGGAAGGATCTACTCGGAGCGGAGGCGGATGTGCACCTCGTCGCCGCTTCGCATCACGTCCTCTTCGACGCGCCGACGCGGGAAGAATGGCAGTGTCCGTTGCAAAAACGTCTGGCCGAAATCAGCGGTCCCCCGCTGAAAACAATTTGATCGTTTCCGGCGGCCTGTTCCCCTCGCGCCATGCACAAAGGCCGGATTGAAGCGTTCAGCGATGGCGTGCTCGCCATTGTCATCACGATCATGGTGCTGGAGCTGAAGGTGCCGCACGGCGGCGACCTCGCTGCCCTCGCGAAGCTCACGCCGGTGTTTCTTAGTTACGTCCTGAGCTTCGTGAATGTCGGCATCTACTGGAACAACCACCACCATCTCTTCCAGGCGGTGAAACACGTCACCGGAGCCGTGTTGTGGGCCAACCTCCACCTGCTCTTCTGGCTTTCGCTGCTGCCCTTCGCCACCGGTTGGATGGGCGAAAATCATTTCTCGACCTGGACCGTGGTGGTTTACGGCTTCGTCCTCATAATGGCGGCCGTCGCCTACACGATTCTGGTGCGCGTGCTCCTCGCCGGCCACGGGGCTGATTCGCATCTCGCCCGCGCGATTGGCTCGGACTTTAAGGGCAAGTTTTCCCTCGCGTGCTACGCCGCCGGCATCGCGGTGTCGTTCTGGCAGAGTTGGCTCAGCCTCGCGCTCTATGTGCTCGTCGCGATCATCTGGCTGGTGCCGGATCGGCGCATCGAAAAAAATCTTCCCCTATGAAACTCCCCGCCCCGCTCGCTCTTGGTCTATTCACCGCGCTGCTCGTCGGCTCGTCGTTCGCGCAAGCGCCCAGCGCCGCGACGCGTTTCACCCTCCCCGCCACCGACGACGGCGTGCCGGGCGCCGGCCCGCTGCGGCGCGCCGAATGGTTTCAAAAAACGTGGACCGAGCGTCGCACCAGCTTCGCCGCCCGCGTGAAGCTAGATCAAGGCGCGCTCGTCTTCCTCGGCGACTCCATCACGCAGGGCTGGGGCGCGAACCAGACCCAGCTTTTCCCCGGCATCAAGACCGCCAACCGCGGCATCAGCGGCGACACCACCCGCGGCGTCTTGCTCCGGCTCCAGGAAGATGTGCTCTCACTCAATCCGCGCGGCATCATCCTCCTGATCGGCACCAACGATCTCGAGGAACAGGCCACGCCCGAGACCATCACGGGAAACTTAAAACTTATTCTCGCGGCGCTGAACCAGCACAACCCCACGATGCCAATCGTGCTGTGCAACGTGTTTCC
>JBDSGI010000042.1:0-13725 GCA_039919035.1 Opitutaceae bacterium | reverse complement strand
GGAAGTCTGCGGGCTGGAGGGCGAGGTTGTCCTTTCGCGCGACATTCCTTTTTCGGAAATCCGTTAACGCCGATGCGCCGCAGCGCAAAGCGGATGACCGCGAAAGTGCCGGCGATGAACGGCCGCAGAGAGCCGCAGGCGGGAGCCTGCCGACTCAACGCGGTCGTGTCCCGCCTACGCTCCCATTTTTTCTGAGCCCCGGAGGCGCGTCGTTACGTTTTTCCCCTTACAAGGAGAACGTCGAGCTGAGGATGAACTGGCGCTCGCCGGGGGTCTTCCGTTGCTGGAGGAAAACGGTGCCGCTGTTGTCCACGTCGGCTGACCAAGGTTGGGCGGTGCGATCGTTCCAGACGTTTTGCACGCGGAATTGACCCGACCAGCGCACCTTTTTGTTCGCGACGGTGAAGGTGCGGCCGTAGTCGATCCACGCGTCGAGGTTCGTCGAGGCGCTGCCGTTGATCGGGCGCGAGGGGTCGAGCACACCGAGCGGCGTGTTGATGGTCGGTTTGCGGTAGTAACCGATGATCGGAGCGGCGCGCCACCGGAAGGCCGTGCCGACGGCGAAACCTTTCAGAGCCGTGGCACTGTCGAACTGATACCGCGTGATGAGGTTGGTCTGCCATTCGTAGACGCGGGTTTGTTTCTGCCCGATGACGAGCAAGTCGTCGCTGGCTTCGGCCTGAATCTTTGGGATGAGGTCGGCGACGGTGGTGCCGTCTGAGAGGCTGGTGAGCAGCGGGGTAGACCCTTTCGCCTGCCAGCCCGGGTAATTCTGCGCGAGATAGGCGAACAAGATCGCACCATGGTCGACGAGGGCATTCACGGTGCGGCTCCCCGTGAGATACATGCGAAGATTCTTGGTCGGATTAGCGACAAGCTCGAGTTCAGTGCCGCGAGTCTTTTGGTCTTTCAGATCCGTCCAGTTGGCGATCAGGTCCGGTCGCTTGCTCGGATCCAGCACCTCCCAAATAGAATTGATCCAGGCGGCTTTCTTGCCGCGCATGGTGGCGTCCAAGCTGTTCGTTTGCGAAGTTTCGAAATAGGTGACCGAGCCGGAGAGGATACCCGCGAAGTTGAATTTTAATCCCGTGTCGACGCCTTCGCCAGCCTGCGTCGGGATCAGTTCCTGGTTGATGGTGCGGTTGGACTGATTGAAGCCGCGGTAGTTCGTCGCGCGGTTGTAGAACAGGCCGAAAGTCTTGTGCACGTTCACCACGGCGCCGAACAGGTAGGGCCGGCCGACGTCGCGGAGCACCGGAGCGGCCGCGCCGCCGCGGGCGTCGGGCCAGAGACCGTTCGCGGCTTTGACGTAATTGACCGAGGTTATGAGCAGTTCATCGCGGCGCAGGCCGCCGGTGAGCGAAATGAAGTCGTCGAACAGGAGGGCCTGCGCGGCGAGGGCGTAAGAATTGGTGCGGGTGACGTTGTTGCGCGGGGTGCTGGCGGCGCGCTCCCAGCTGGAGTTGATGCCATTGCCGCTCACGGGATCGAAATTGGCGGCGTAGAAATTTTCTTTGCCCGGGAGAAAATACCACCGGCGCTGCACCAGATTCACACCGTTGGTGAGATCCCGCTGGGTGCCGAGCGGGGTCGTGTTGGTTTCGGCATATTGCTCGAGGAACTGGTGGACGGCCTCGTTATTCCAAAGACCGCCCAGCGAGAAACGGCCCAAGCCGCGATTGAAGACCTTGAGCTGGCTCAGCGATTTTTCATAGCTGAGCGTCGCCCGCAGTTGGTTCAGATCGGTCGGGATGTGCTGCTCGGTCGGCCGGATATCGACGAAGGCTTTGCCGACATTTGGATTCGGTGTTCCGTCAGGCAATTGGGCGTTGGGGTCGACCTTGATCGCGACGTTGTTGCCGTCCGTCTCCCGGTTGAACCGGTAGTTGTGGTCATGCTTGCCGGCGATTTCCAGATAGAGGTTGGGCGCGAGGCGCTGTTGAAAAATGATCGAATAGTTTTCGTTGTGATATTCCATCAGGTCGCCGTTGCCCACGATGTTGGTGTCGAGCGGCACGATTTGATTGGGCGAGCCCATCCCGTAGCTGATGGTGCGGACCCGGGCGCCGCGCACCGTCGGGCGTCCGCCATAGGCCATCGCGCCCCAGTTCATCACGCCCTGACCGGGAATATACACGTTGTAGCCACCGGTGGTTTCGAATTCCCAGCCGGGGCCGGCGGCGGTGTTCTTGGCCACCGTCTTGATCGGACGGCCAGCGCTCGCCCAGAGATTATACCAGTCGTAAAATTCGAACGGCCGCGCGATCTGGGCGCGCTGGTGGTTCGACTCGGCACTCACGTAGAGCAAGGAGTTCTTGGCCGGCTGATACGTGACGGTGCCAAAGATGGAATTCCGCTTGTTGTAGGACGGCTGGATATTGCTCCGGCGGTCGTCGCGCAAGATGTCCAGACGGAGCCCAAGTTTTTGGGGCACAATCACGGTGTTGGCGTCGAACGCTGTGCGGAAACTGCCAAAGGAATCGACCTTGAGGTCCAGCTTTTGGAAATTCCTCCGCAAGTCCGCCTTGTTGGTGGTAATATCGACCGTTCCGCCGGGGTTGCCGATGCCGAACAGAATCGCATTCGGACCGCGGGTGAAGGTCATGCGGTCGGTGTTGTAGGAATCGACGGGAAAGTTGGCCGTGAAAAAATTGGTCGAGAGGGAGTCGGAGCGGTAGCCGCGCACGACGAACGGGCTGCCGGTGCGCAGGCCGTTGGCGTTACCGTCACCCTCGTTGCTGCCATAGGAGAACGTGCTGGGGAGGAAGTCCACGACGTCATAAAAACTCGTCGCGCCCATGTCGCGCATCATCTCAGACGTGATGACGGACATCGACGAGGCGACATTCTTGATCTCGGTGCGCAGGCGCGTGCCGGACAAAGTGTCTTTTGCGGCGTAGCTGTTATCGAGTTCGGCGGTGATAACGAATGGGTTCAATTCGATGGTGGTCGCGAGCGCCACCGCCGTCGCGGGTGAAGCAGGCGGCGCGACCGATTGGGCAAGTGCGGTGCCGACGAAGAGTGACAGCGGCAAGGCGAGGCGGACGTGTTTCATAGTTGGGCAGGGTCAGGGATTAATCGCTCACGACGGATCCGAGGGGTGGGTGCTGTCAGCGACTGACCGGCATCATGCGGTATTTCGGGAGGCGTGAACATCCCATTTTAGGGGGATGGGCAGTCGCACCCAAAATCACTATGATCTGCGCGATGACGTGCGACTCGTCGCGGAAGAATGAACTCGGAATGACTGAGCGGATCCCGACGATGGCAATTGTGCCTGCGTTTGTTCATTCCGGCGTTTGGTTTTCGGTCTGCTGTTTGGCCGTGGGCGTGGCAAAACGGGCGGGGGCGGCAGACGAGATCGCGAATTATTCAGCCCGTCCGGCGCTCGGCGAAGTCGTGCTCGGGGGGCAGTCTCTGACCGTGCGGCCTGATCCGCACGGCGAGGCCAATGGTGAAGCGGCGTATCTCGGTCTCTCGCTGCGGCCGCGAGAGTTTCCCCTCGAGATCAATTTAATCACCGCCCCGGGAGCCAAGGCGTCGGTGGTGAGGCTGCGATCACGGCTCGAGGGCCTGCAGGACGAATGGCAGGATCATGAGAGCCAGATGTGGCTGGTGCTGCGCTTTCTCGACGCGGCGAACCAGGCCGTGAGCAGCGCCGCCTTCGTTCGCAAAGGAGAAAGTCCGGGCTGGGGCGGCTTGCCGCAGAATTCACGTTGGCATCATCGGATGGACGAGGCGGTGGTGCCGGAGCGCAGTGTCCGGGTGCAGCTCCTGCTGGTGTCCGGAGGCACGCCGCGAACGAGCGGCTTCTGGGCGGTGCGACGCCTGCGACTCACGGCACCGACCACCGGTGACGCCCCCACGGCGGCGCGGCCTTTGTTTCAGCTTGAGGCGCTGCGCGGCTCGGGCCTCCAATCACCGCAGGGCAATCCCGACGGTTGGGTGCGGGATGGCACGGGACTCAGCACCCCGCGCATCTTTTCTCACGTGGAGGATGACGGTGGCGTTGAGCCCGTGCTCGCGTTGGTCGACGTTGACCCGGCCAACACGGGAGGGTGGTTGCAAATGTCGAGAATGGCGCCGCCCGTCGTGCCGGGCCAGCGGTTGCGCGTCGAGTGCGAGGAAATGCACAGCATCGGACGAGGCGGCGAGGCGACGGTTTCATTCCATTCGCTCCCCGCGGGAAACTACGTGTTTCGGGCGTGGGCGACGGACGAACTGGGGCGTCCCACGGGACCTTCGCTGCGGCTGCCGTTGGCAGTGCTTCCCGCCTTCTATTCCACGCTGTGGTTCCGGCTGCTGGCTGTTGGACTGATCGGCGCGGGACTGCTGGGCAGTGTGCGCTATCTAACGTGGCGAAAACTACAGCGGGCGTTGCAGCGGCTGGAGCAACGCCGCGCAGTCGAAGAGGAGCGCACGCGCATGGCGCGGGATATCCACGACGAGATGGGCGCGCGCTTCACGCAAATTTCGCTGTTGGCCAGCCGCGCCCTGAAATCCGCGCCGGCGGACGAGTCGGTGCGGGAGCCCATTCGCAACATCACCGGTGCGGCGAAGGAATTGGCGGCAGCCTTGGAGGAGATTGTCTGGGCGGCCAATCCGTCGCACGATTCGCTCGAAGCGTTCAGTAACTATCTCAGCCAGTATTCGGGTGCCGTCTTGCGTGATGCTGGCCTGCGCTGTCGGCTCGATATTCCGACGATGTTGCCCACCCGGCCACTCCCGAGCGGCCTCCGGCATCGCCTCATCATGGTGGTGAAGGAGGCGTTGAACAATGCCCTCAAGCACGCGGGTGCGTGCGAGGTGCGCGTGCAGCTTGAACTCGAGGGAGAACGCTTGCGCTTGACGGTGGCGGACAATGGCGGCGGTTTCGATCCGGCGACGGTGAAGCGAGGCAACGGGCTCGATCATTCGGTGCGACGGATGGAGGAGATCGGCGGCACCTGTTTCGTGGAATCCCGACCCGGCACGGGCACCTCCGTCCGGCTCAGCGTGCCGTTGCCGGCGAAGGAGGACCAGCGATGAGCGCGGGAGTAGTCATCGTGGAAGACGACCGCGCGGTGCGGGAGAACCTGGCGGCGCTGATTCGAACCGATGAACGCCTCCGGTTGCTCGGTGCCTATGCCTCGGCCGAGGAGGCGCTCCGGGAGGTTCCGGGTCTGCAGCCCACGCTCGCGGTGATGGACATAAATTTGCCGAAGATGAACGGCATCGAATGTGTGGTGCGGCTCAAAAATCAACTGCCGCGACTGCTTGTGCTCATGCTCACGGTCTACGAGGACGACGACAGCATCTTTCGCGCGTTAAAGGCGGGGGCCAACGGCTACCTCGTGAAACGCGATGCGGCGGAAAAACTCTTGGAGGCGCTCCATGATGTGCAGCACGGCGGTGCTCCCATGTCCGCCCACATCGCCCGACAAGTCGTGCAGTTTTTTCATCGCAGCGAAAAACCGCCGATCGAGTCCGAGCAGCTCTCGCCCCGCGAGCACGAGATCTTGAATCTGCTCGTAAAAGGGTTGGTCCTCAAGGAAGTCGCGGAACAACTCGGCATCGGTTTGGAAACCGTGCGAACCCACGTGAACCATATTTATCAAAAACTGCACGTGCGCAGTCGGACTGAGGCCGTGGTAAAATATCTGCGGCAAGGGCAGTAGCGAGTGCCTCACGATGCAAAAATTCCCGGAGGCCGTGGCGCGCGGCCGCTCAAGCTGAGCAATTCGTCAGCGAACCGAACAATCTGCCCAGGCCTACCCAACCGATTCACTTTCTGAGCCGCTGAGCTACAACTTTTGTCCAACAAGCCGTAGTTCGCGGCATTACCTTGTGCCCCCTCTGTCATGAAACCCCAAACCCCGGTTCATCCTCTTCGCCGCACTGCTCACCTACGGCTTTCCGTCCGCGGCAGTAGCCCCCGTCGCACTGATTCAAACCGCGCGGAAAATTCCCTCGCCGGCAGCCGGTCTGGCGCAGCGACCACGTTTGCCGGCTACGCGGAGCAACCAATAGACCTGTGTCCCGCACTCACCTCTTCCCTCAAACCATGAAACACTTCCTTGTCCTCTTAGCCCAACTCGCGCTCCTCGGCGGCTACGCGTCCGCGGCTGAAACCTCGAAGCCCAACTTCGTTTTCATTCTCGTCGACGACATGCCGTGGTTCGGCACACCGGTGCGCATGGACCCGGCCCTGCCGGGATCGGCGATGGCGTTTCGCCAGATGCCGAATGTCGAAAAGCTGGCGACCCAAGGGATGACGTTTCGCAACGCGCGCTCCGCCGCCGGCATGTGCGGGCCGTCGCGCTGTTCGATCCAGACGGGCATGATGACGGCCCGGCATCTCTACAGCGGCAACGGCGGCTTCGGCCCGAAGACGGACGGCAATGTGAAATACATGGATCGCGGCCAGGATGCCGAGCGCCCGCTGCTCCAACCTGAACCGCAGGGCAACATTCGCTTCCCGTCTATCGGCGATGTGTTGCGGCCGGCGGGCTATGCCACAGCCCATTTCGGCAAATGGCATCTCTACGGCGGCGGCCCGGCGAAGCACGGTTACGATGAGAGCGATGGCGAGACGGATAACAAAACGTGGCGCCCGACCGATCCGGTGACGGGAGAAAAATCCGACACATCCGAGGACCCGAAAATGATTTTCAGCATCACGCAGCGCAGCCTCGATTTCATCACGCGTCAGGCGAAGGCCGGGAAGCCGTTCTACGTCCAGCTCTCGCACTACGCGACGCACGCGCAATACCAAGCGCGCAAGGCGACGCTGGCCAAGTATGAGAAAAATCCGGTCTTCGCGCAGATCACGAACAACCGCGAAAAGAGGAACGCGCAGGTCGGCGCCGCCATGGCCGAGGATCTCGATACCTCCATCGGTCTGGTGCTCGCGAAGCTCGAGCAACTCGGCCTCGCGCAGAACACCTACGTCGTCTTCACCGCCGACAACGGCTATCACAGTTGGAACGAATCCTACGATCCGCTGCGCGGAGCCAAGTGGTGGCTGTGGGACAACGGCGTGCGCGTGCCAATGATCGTGCGCGGTCCTGGCATTGCAGGCGGAACGCGCAGCCCGGTGAACTTTGTCGGCTACGATTTCCTGCCGACCTTCGCCGATCTCGCCGGCGCGAGCGGTCGTCTCGCGAAGGAAGTCGACGGCACCAGTTTCAGGCCGGTGCTGCTCGGCCAGCCCGTGGCCGAAAACTACGCGAACCGCCCACTCTATTTCCACTACCCGCACTACCGCATCGCACCGCCGTCCTCCGCCATCGTCATGGGCGACTTGAAGCTGCAACACTTCTACGAGTGGCCGAACGACAATTTCGTCTACGATCTCAAAACCGACCTCGGCGAAAAGCAGAATCTCGCCAAAGCCAACCCGGACCAATCCGCCAAGATGTATGGCCAGATGATGGCGCAACTGAAAACTGTGGGCGGCTATTTTCCGAAACCGAATCCCGCGGCCGATCCCAAGGTAAAGCGCTACGATCCGAACAATCTCGCGGACAAGGGTGACGGCATTGATCCCGAAGAAGCCGGCGCAGGCGATGCGACGAGCAAGAAAGCCGGTAAAGCCAAGAACAAAAAATGACAGGCTGTTCGCGAAATTGGGCGAGAGAGAATTCAGCGCCCACGAGACTTCGATCATGACTTCACTTCCGCTCATGCTCTACGCAACCAGCCTACGCCGCGCCACGCCCCGCCTCGCGCGCGTCCGACGCTTCATAGTCGCGAGTTGGGCTATGATGGTCGGTTCACTTCACGCCGCGGAAATTCCCCGAGTCGATGCTTCGACCCTCACAGGAAAAGTCATGTGCGGCTACCAAGGCTGGTTCAACGCCGAGGGTGATGGGGCGAAGCGCGGTTACAATCACTGGAGCCGCGCCGGTGCGCGCCCTGCGCCGGAAAACATTCGGGTCGATATGTGGCCCGACCTGAGCGAATTTCCCGCCGACGAACGCTTCCCGACGGACTTCGTCCACGCCGACGGCACGCGCGCCGAGGTGTTTAGCTCCTACCGCCGCCCGACGGTGCTGCGCCACTTCCAGTGGATGCGCGAGCACGGGATCGACGGCGTGTTTGTGCAGCGCTTCATCAGTTCGCTCACGCGCGGGACCTCGCTCGCGGTCAACAACACCGTCCTCGACCACTGCCGCGAGGGCGCACGGCGCAGCGGCCGCACCTACGCGTTGATGTATGATCTCAGCTCGCTCGCCCCGGGTCAGGCCGACCGGTTGATCGACGATTGGAAAAAAATCCTGCGCGACACGCGCCTCACGAGCGATCCTGCCTACCTGCGCCACCACGGGAAACCGCTCCTCGCGCTTTGGGGTTGCGGCTTCAAGTCCGACGACAAGCCGCGTCCCTCGCTCGACGACTGGCGTAAAATCCTGACTTTCCTTAAAAACGACAAGGAGAGCGGCGGCCTCGCGATCATGCTCGGCGTCCCCAGCGCGTGGCGCACGCAGGGCCATGATTCCATTGCCGACCCTGTCCTCCTCGAACTCGCCGCGCTCGCCGATGTAATCTCCCCGTGGACCCCTGGCCGCTATCGCACGCCGGAAGCTGCGGCGAAGCAGGCGACCGACGTGTGGACGCCCGACCTCGCTTGGTGTCGTGAGCACGGTATCGATTTTCTGCCCGTCGCGTTTCCCGGTTTCAGCTGGCACAACATGAAGCCGGATGCCCCTCTGAACGCGATCCCGCGACTCGGCGGCCAGTTTTTCTGGTCGCAGGTCACGGGTGCGAAGCGCGCCGGTGCCGACATGCTCTACGTGGCGATGTTCGACGAGGTCGATGAAGGCACCGCGATTTTCAAAGTGACCAATATTCCGCCGGTCGGCGAAGGCGTGCAGTTCGCCACCTACGAGGGCTTGCCGAGCGATCACTACCTCAAGCTCACGGGCCTCGCCGGAAAAGTGATCCGTGGCGAGTTGCCCGCGACCGATGAACTGCCCTTGGCCGGGCTACCTCCAAAATGAAATCAAACCGCATTTTTATTCTCAGCCTGCTCGGAGCACTCAGCGGCATTTCGGTTCATGCCGCGGCGCCGGCCCCGAAGCTGAACGTCCTGTTCATCGTCGCCGACGATCTGCGGACGAGCCTCGGGTGTTACGGTGATCCTCAGGTCAAGTCGCCGAACATCGACCGGCTTGCAGCGAAGGGCGTGCGTTTCGATCGCGCCTACTGCCAATACCCCGTCTGCAATTCGAGTCGCACCTCCTTCCTCACGGGTCTCCGTCCGGATACCACGAGGATCTACGGCAACGACGTGCCTTTCCGAACCCTGCATCCCGAAGTGGTGACCTTGCCGCAGTTGTTCAAATCTTCGGGCTATTTCAGCGCCAGTCTGGGCAAGATCATCCACGCCGGCGTGGACCAGACCGGCCGTCGCGTGCCCCATCAGGATGCCAGGTCATTCGACGACTGCCGCAGCGGCGCGGCGACAGCACTCGGCAAGACGGGCGAGGGCCGCAATCTCACCGGCGGGCTGTTGAAATGGTGTTCCTGGTTGGCCGCCGAGGGCGCCGATGAAGACCAGCCGGATGGCCAGTCCGCCGCCGAAGCGGTGAAGCTCATCGAGGCTCATCACCACCAACCTTTCTTCGTCGCGGTTGGTTTTCACAAACCCCACGATCCGTTCAACGCGCCGAAGAAATATTTCGACCAGTATCCGCTCGAAAACATTCAGCTCGCGCAGGAGCCCCACGATCGCTCGGCCGAGTTGCCGATGGCGCTACCCAACGCGCAGGGCTTCGCCGCCTTTACCGACCGGGAGCGGAAGGAATTCCGCCGCGCCTACTTCGCCGGCATCTCATTTACCGACGCCCAAGTCGGCAAACTCCTCGACACGCTCGACCGCCTCAAGTTGTGGGACAACACCGTCGTCGTCATGATGGGCGACCACGGCTACCACCTCGGAGAACACGGTTGGTGGAACAAGGTCACGGTCTTCGAGCTTTGCGCACGCACGCCGCTGATCGTATGGGCACCGGGCCTGAACGGCATGGGCCGCCCCGCGAACGGCCTCGTCGAGTTCGTCGACATTTTTTCCACCGTCGCGGAACTCTGCGGCCTCCCTTCCCCCGCGAAGCAGGATGGCGCGACCTTCCGCGCGCTGCTCGCCGATCCCGCGCTCCCCGGAAAATCCGCCGCCTACACGCAGGTCCGGCGCGGCGAGAAGATGGGGCGTAGCGTGCGCACCGACCGGTGGCGCTACACTGAGTGGGATGAGGGGCGAGATGGCATCGAGCTCTACGACCACACCACCGACGCGTTCGAATACTTTAATCTCGCGAGCCAGCCACAGCACGCGGCGACGCTGAAAACTCTCGCGGCCCAGCTGCGCTCCGCTCCCCGCGCCACGCGATGAAACGCCTTTCCCTTCTTCTCCTGGTCACGCTTTGCTCGCTCGTCAGTGCCCGCGCGCTCGCCGCCACACCGGCTCCAAAACCCAACGTCCTCTTCATCGCGGTGGACGATCTGCGCGACTGGATGGGCTACCTTGGCTACACTCAAGTGAAGACGCCGAACTTCGACCGCTTGGCGAAGATGGGCGTGAGCTTCACCCGCAGCTACGCGATCTCCTCGGTGTGCAATCCCTCGCGTGCAGCCACCCTCACCGGCTTGCGGCCAGGCACGACCGGCATCTACGGCAACACCACCGATTGGCGCGAGGTGCTGCCGCAGATCGTCACGCTCCCGGGGCATTTCAAGGCCAACGGTTACGAGGTTCGCGGCACCGGGAAGATTTTTCATGATCGCTACGAACGCATGTCTGACTGGACCGAATTTCGCACTGACAGTGGGGAGGCGGTCGGGCGCAACACGCAGGAGACCGAGCTCCGCCTCCGTGGCCGGCTGCCGGCCGGGGCCTTCACTATCGGCCGCAACGTCGTGACGCCGCTGGATTGCCCGGACTCCGATTTGGCGGACTACCAAAACGCCGCGTGGACCATCGCCCAATTGCAACGTCCGCACACCGCGCCCCGCTTCCTCGCCCTCGGTCTTCGCAAGCCGCATCCGCTGTTCGAGGTGCCGCGCCGGTTCTTTGAAATGTATCCCGTGGAGCAAATCCAACTTCCCAAGGTCATCGACCTCGACCGCGACGATCTCCCGAAGGGCGGGCTGCGGATGGCCGGCCCTACCGAGGAACACGACTCGATCGTTAAGGCCGGGAAATGGCGCGAGATGATCCAGGCTTATCTCGCTTGCATCACCTTCACCGATGTTCAGCTCGGTCGGGTGCTCGACGCGCTCGATGCCTCCCCCGATCGCGCCAACACGATCATTGTTCTCTGGAGTGACCACGGCTGGCACCTTGGCGAGAAGCAGCACTGGCACAAATTCACGCTCTGGGAAGAGACGACGCGCGCGCCGTTGCTCTGGGTCGCGCCGGGCATCACACGCCCCGGCGGCGTGTGCGCCCGCACCGTGGACTTCACTCACATTTATCCGACGCTGTGCGATCTCGCCGGCCTGCCGCGGCCCGCGCACGTCGAGGGCCTGAGCATCCGGTCGCTGCTGGCCGACCCGACGTCCGCTTGGACGACCCCCGCGGTCACGACCTACCGGTTCAACAACCACGCGGTGCGCAGCGAGCGCTGGCGCTACATCCGCTACGACGGCGATGGCGGCGAAGAACTCTACGACCACGACGCGGATCCCCTCGAATGGAAAAACCTCGCCGGCGACCCCCAATTCGGCGCCGTGAAAACCGAGCTCGCGCGCTGGCTGCCGAAAATCAACCGCCCCGAGCCCGTCACCGGCAATCCGACGGAACGAAAAACCAAAACCAAGAAGCAGAAGTAAACCCTCCCTCTTTTCCCCATGACAAAAATTGCAGGAGCCTCATCGCTCCAAGCCGGCACTCTCCGCCGCCTCGCCCTCGGGTTCGGACTCAGTCTGCATTTCCTCAGCGCGTCGTTGCTCCCGGCGGCGGAAGCGGCCATCGCGACGCGTCCGCTCTACGTCTATAATTTCGGTGGACTGGAAACACTCACCGCCGAGCAACAATGCGCCGCCGCGACTGACGCGGGTTTCGCGGGTTTGGTGCTCGACGTAAACAACCCCACTGGCATGGCAAACCTCCCGCGCCATCTCACCTACTGCACACCTCCGCACCACACGAAGATCCTCGCCGTCTTTGCGCGGATCGATTTCGCGAATCCGGCCGCTGACACCGCGCGTTACCAAGAAGTCGTTAAGCAAATCGCCGGCCGTGACATTCCCCTCTGGATTATTCTCGGCAACAAGAAGCCGGACATCACGCGACCCGAAGCCGAAGCCGCGCTCTTCGCCGCTTTGGAGTTCGCCGGAAAGCACGGCGTGCGCAGCGCGCTCTATCCCCACAGCAATTGCTTCGTCAGTTCCGCTGAGGGGGCGTTGCCCTACGTCAAAAAAATCAACCGCCCGGATTTCACACTGCTGCTCAATCTCTGTCACGAGATGCGCGCGGGCCACGGCGAGCGCCTTGCCGAAGTCGTAAAAGCCTGCGCCGCCCACGTGAGCGCCATCATCATCTCCGGTGCAGATGCGAAGGTGGACATGACCTCACCTCGCACGATGGACCGGTCCACGCTGCAGTCGCTCGACCGCGGTGCCTTCGATTGGGCCAGCCTCGTGCGACTCGCTGACACCGCCGGCATCCGTGCTCCCGTCGCGTTCATCAATTTCAAGATTAACCAGAACTTTGGTGAAGACTATCGTAACTACCTGCCTCGCTCGCTGGCCGCATGGCGCAAAGCCACCGCCACAACGGCATCAACCGCAAAGTAATCACGCGCACCCGTCCCAACTCCGGCGATTTTCCACCATGATCACCTCCTCACTCAAACGCCTCGCCCTTTCGTTCGCTGCGCTTTGCGTCGTCGTTCCCGCGTTCGCCGCGTGGTTCGAAGTCCAGCCCGCTTACTACACCGACTACGCCATCGGCACCGCGCGCGCGGAAGGCGGTGGGAATTTCAACCCGTCGCTGTCGACCTACGGCTTCGTCGATTTCTATGGGAAGCGGGACAAGAAGTTTTACCTCAGCACTTACTACGGCGAAATCCGCTTCATGCAGTCGCTCGAATTCGTGGACCCGGCGCTAAAGAAGTGGAATCTCACCTTCGAGGCCAACGGCGGCACCGACTATGATCGCATCGGCCGTTTTGGCTTCGTATGGAATACGTCGTTCGGCAAGGGGAACGCGTTTGCGCTGAAACTCTATCCGATCGCCACCCGCGATCACGACGCGCAGGCGGCCTTCTTCATCTCCCAGGCGTTCACGCCCGAATTCTCCGGCTTCCTCGTTTTTGATTACGGCTTCGGTGACTGGATTTTTGGCCAGAAGCAGATCTACGTCGAAGCGGAGCTGCGCTACCGCCTGACGAAACGTTTCTCCGTCTTCGCGCAGGGCCGCCAGTTCGAGCCCGCCGCCGGTTTCAAACTCGATCTCACGCCCGTCCTCGGCGTGAAGTTTTCCTTCTGATTCGCCCAAGCTTTTATGAAACACTCCTCCTGCCTGCGATCGGCTCGTCCGTTCTGGGTCGCCCTCGCGCTACTCGCCTCGCTGACGTGCGCCCGTGCCGCCGATACGCCGAAGAAGCCCATCAACCTGCTCGTCATCATGACCGACCAGCAGCGCTGGGACGCCATGAGCGCCGCCGGCAATACGGTTCTCAAAACGCCGCACCTCGACGCGCTCGCCGCCCAGGGCGCGCGCTTCTCCAGATTCTACTCTGC
>JBDSGI010000041.1:0-4508 GCA_039919035.1 Opitutaceae bacterium | reverse complement strand
AAAACATCGACGTCGCCTTCCGCGTCCTCGCCGACCACGCGCGCTGCGTCAGCTGCGCCATCGCCGACAACATTCTCCCCGGCAACGAAGGTCGAAACTACGTCATCCGCCGCATCCTCCGCCGCGGCATTTTGTATGGGAAGAAACTCGGATTGCAGGTCGGCTTCTTCGAACAACTCGTCTCGCCGGTGGTGGAGTCACTGGGCACGGTGTTCCCGGAGCTGAAGGAACGGCAGAGTATCATTCAGAGAGTAATTCGCAGCGAAGAAGAGAGTTTTGGTCGCACTCTCGAGCGGGGGCTTCAGTTGTTTGAAAATGCTCTTCGGATTTCGCGCATAGTTACGTCTGCAGGTGGAATGGGCACTACAGAGGTCCAAGACTCCAGCGGCGTGACCAAGAAGATTTCCATGATCAAGCTGTTGCCTGCTTCGGAGAACAAGCGACCCATGGTTACTGGTGAATTGGCATTTCAACTCTACGACACCTACGGCTTCCCTTTAGATATGACCCAGCTCCTCGCGACAGAGCGCGGACTCACAGTCGATACAGCCGGATTCGAGGCCGAGATGGAGCAGCAGCGCGAGCGCGGACGGGCATCTCACAAAAAGGAAATCATCGTTGCCGCGACAGCGACCGAAAGCGGCGATACGCTGAGCGCTACGGCGGTATTATCAACCGGCTTCCTCGGCTACGCCCAGACGCACGCGCACGGAAAACTCATCGAGGTCATCAACGCCGACAAAGACACCTACCTCGTCTTCGACCAGACGCCGTTCTACGCTGAGATGGGCGGACAAACCGGCGACACCGGTTCTGCACTCATCAACGGGCAGCTCATCCACATCACCGACTGCGTGAAGGACAAATCCGGTCGCCACCTGCACAAGGTCGCCGCTGGCTCGCCCGCAGTTTCCGCAGGCGTCACCGCCGAACTCGCCGTGGATCTCGTCCGCCGCCGCGCCATCAATCGCCACCACAGCGCCGCGCATTTGATTCACTGGGCGCTGCGCAAGGTTCTCGGGACGCACGTGCGGCAGGCGGGCACGTCAAAAACGCCGGACCGGATGCGTTTCGATTTCTCGCACTTCGAGGCCGTCACGCACGCGCAGCTCCGCGAGGTCGAGCAGCTCGTCAACGAGCGCGTCATCGACAACGCGAAGGTCGAGACCTACGAAACCGAGTTCGATAAGAAGCCCGAGGGCACCCTCGCCTTCTTCGGCGACAAATACGGTAAATTCGTCCGCGTGGTCGATATCGGCGGCTACAGCCGCGAACTCTGCGGCGGCACGCACGTCACGACCACCGGCGAAATCGGCCTGATCAAAATCGTAGCGGAGATGGCCATTGCCGCGGGCACGCGACGCATTGAAGCCGTCGCCGGCCAGCCGGCGTTCGACTTCGTGACGACTCGCGAGACCGCGCTCGCCGCCGTCAGCGCGCATCTCGGCGGCGGCGCCGCCGATGTGGTCAAGAAACTCGAGTCGCTCCTCGGCCACCAAAAGGAACTCGAAAAGGAGCTGAAGGGTTTTCAGCAAAAAGCCCTCGCCGGCCTCGCCGACGAACTCGCCGTCAAAGCCACCACGCGCGACGGCCTCAAGTTCGTCTCCGCCGTTGTTGCCATTTCCGATTCGGAAGCGCTTCGCAGCCTCGGCTCGCAAGTGCTGGCCAAACTCGGAGAAGGCGTTGTGCAACTCGGCGCGCAGGTCGGCGAGAAGGCCAGCCTCGTCGCCTTCTGCTCCCCCGCCGCGATCAAGGCGGGGCACCAAGCTGGCAAAATTATCCAGACGCTCAGCGCCGCCATCGGCGGCAAGGGCGGCGGCAAACCCGACTTCGCGATGGGCGGCGGCAAGGATGTCGCCAAGCTCGCCGAGGTGCTGGCCTGAGCCGGCAATGCCAAGTGGCAGCCAGTTAGTCGCCAATTGGCATTTAGTGCTTGCCCCGACCGGCGCGGTGGCCATCGTGGCGGCATGAAGAAGAAAGCCCTCGCCAAGCTCCAACCTTACACGCTGGACGACCACAAGGAAAACGCCTCGCGTGTCGAGGAAGGCGTGCCCGTGACCGAACTGGTCGCATTCGGGCGCGAGACAGGATTCACCGTCGATGAGCTGGCAAAACTCGTGCATATTCCGCCGCGCACCTATGCCCGTCGCGTGGCGAGCAAGGCGCGGCTGAGCCTGCCCGAGGGCGAGCGCGCGGTGCGCGTCATGCGCCTCTACGATCACGCCAAGGAATTATTCGGCACCCACGAGAACACCCGCGAGTGGCTCAACAGCGAGCTCCCCGCCCTCGGCTGGCGCACCCCCCTGTCTTTTGCCCGCACCGAGCAAGGCGCCCGGGAGGTCGAGGATCTCATCGGCCGGATCGAACACGGCATACCTTCGTGAGCAGCATTGTGGTCTGGCGGCTCGTGGCAGAGCGCCATGCGGCGACCGCATTTTCCGGCGAAGGCGCGCGCAAATACGGTGCGCGCTGGAGCCTTTCTGGACTCAACGTTGTCTATTGCTCCGAATCGCGCTCGCTCGCCGCACTTGAGATCATCGTAAACGCCCGCAATGGCACCAAGCTCGCCGGCGAACCTTGGGCCGTTCTGTCCGCCGAAATTCCCCAGGACCTTGTCGAACGCCCGACGCGCGTGCCGGACAATTGGCGCGAGTATCCTCATCCACGCGCGACGCAAGAATTCGGCGCCAAGTGGTTGCGAGAGCAGCGCTCCGCCGTGCTCCGGGTGCCGAGCGTCGTCGTGCTGGGCGAGTTCAACTATCTGCTCAATCCCGCCCACGCCGACTTCGCGAAGTTACGCATCGGAAAACCGGAGCCGTTCAGCTTCGATCCGCGGCTGAACGGATGACGCGGGTGGATCGTGAGGCGGGCGTTGCAAAATCAACCGCGGCCCAAACACTTTTCCTCATGCCGGCCGATCTGCGCCCCATCATCGAAGAAATCGCCCTCCGGGCGGATGATTTCCTGGAGGGAAATCCCGACCGCGCCCACGCGCGAGCGGGCATCGAGGAGCTCATCACGATGGACTATCCGGCGCTGAGTTCCCCGGACCGGGCCACGGTGGTGGCTGGGGTAATGCGGGTGCTATCGGAAGAGGATTTCTTCGGCATCGAATTCGTCGGCGACCCGTTTTCCGAGGCCGACGAAGCGGACGAGTCGTAGCCGCCATGTCACCGGTCGTCTCCGCCCCACCCACGCTCGTCGCGCTGCTCGCCTTCAACGCCAACAACCAGCTCGCAGTCCGGCGGCTTGGTTCCAAGGCCGGCCTCGCCTTCACCGGCACCGATCTGGCGATGGCCACGGCGCGGCTGGAATCGGCGTTTCACGTCCACACGCCGCCGATGGAACAGTTCACCCACGAGGCGGGCGGGCGCGGCTACCGGGTGTTTTTCGCCCAAGTCGACGGCGCGCCGGCCGATGCCGAGATCGCGTTTGCCTCGCTCGATGCGCTGGAAAGCCAACCGGCCGCGCTCGCGCCGTCGCTCGCGACCCTGCTGCCGGCGCTCGAACCGCATCTGGTCGAGATTCCATACCTGCACCTCGGGGAAAACGACTTCATCTACAAGTTCCGTCCCGCGCAGGAGCGCAACACCGCGATCTATGCGCAGGACGCGGCGGCGGGCTCGCTCTATCAGTCGCAGTTGTGCGCCGCGATCAAGGCGCTCGCGCGTCAGCATGAACGCACGGCCACGGCGCCGGTCACGCTCGATTTCGGCACGGTGAGCTTCGTGATCCCGAGCCACTTCGGATTTTGCCTCGGCGTGAAAAACGCCATCGAGCGCGCCTACGAGACGCTCGCGGAGAATCCCGGCCGTCGCGTGTTCATGCTCTCTGAGCTGATTCACAATCCATTTGTGAACGAAGATCTGCTCCGGCGCGGGCTGCGCTATCTGCAAACCGACAAGGGCGCGCCCTACACCGTCGATGGCACCCCACAGTCCCCGCAACTCTGGGACACGCTCACGCCCGAGGACATTGTCATCATCCCGGCGTTTGGCGCGACGGACGACGACAAGCGCTGGCTCGTGCGCAAGGGCATCGCCGTGTTTTCCTACGACGCGACCTGCATGCTCGTGGAGAAAGTCTGGAAAGCCGCACGCGCCTACGGACGCGAAGGCTTCACCGTCGTCATCCACGGCAAGCACGAGCACGAGGAAACGAAGGCGACCTTCTCCAACACCCGCCGCCACGCCCACGCGGTGATTGTGCGCAACCTCGAGGAAGCGCGCCTCCTCGGTGAAATCATCGCCAGCGATGATCCGGCGGTGCGCGCGAAATTCTTCACCCTCTTCGCCGGCCGCCACACCCCGGGCTTCGACGTCAGCCGCGATCTCCAAAGGGTCGCGGTGGTGAACCAGACCACGCTACTGATGAACGAGACGCTCGCTATCATCGAGCACTTGCGCGCGGTTTACCGCGCAAAATTCGGCGACGATGGGCGCGTGGGCGGCGGTGGGCGGCGCGACACCCTCTGCTACGCGACGCAGGTCAACCAGGACGCGCTGAAC
>JBDSGI010000040.1:0-9803 GCA_039919035.1 Opitutaceae bacterium | reverse complement strand
TATGCGGCGCTTGCCGGCCAAGGCTCGCCGTTTCCGGGCAATGTGAAATGGAACTTCGAGAAATTCCTCGTCGGCCGCGACGGCAAGGTGCTCGCCCGGTTCCCCGCCGACACCGAGCCCGACGCGCGGGATATTTTGACGGCGATTGAATCGGCCCTTGCGGCGAAGTAGCGCGCGAGTTTTCGTGGCAGTGTCCGTCGTATCGCGCCGGACGTGCGCTTGTTTTTGCGGCATCAAGCGTCCTCCGAGTTAAGTCCGTAGCCTGCCTTATGAAAATCCCCCACCGCCTCACCCCGCTCGGGCTCGTGTTCGCCCTGGTCGTTCAATGCACTTCTCCCGGCTACGCTCAAGTTGCGCCCGGCGCGAGCCAGCCAAGTGAGAAATCGGAAGCCGTGACCCTCTCCCCGTTCATCGTCTCCACGGAAAACGAAGCGGGCTGGTCGGCCAACGACACGCTCTCGGCGACCCGCACCAAACAGGCGCTGAAGGACGTGCCGGTGAACATCGACGCCATCACCGCCGACTTCATGGAAGATCTCGGGCTCTTCAACGCCGATGAAGTCGCCAACTATGTCGCCAACGCCTACGCACCGCCGACCTTGGAAAACGACAATCAGAGCGGCGCCATCTCGTTTCGCGGCCTCAGCGGATCAACGGCGACGCGGAACTACTTCCGCTGGTATGTCCCGAGCGACACTTACAACGTCGAGCGCATCGATTTCGGCAAGGGCTCGAACTCGCTCATCTTTGGCGACGTCGAGCCGGGCGGGCAGGCGTCCGTGTTCACCAAGCGCGCGCAGATGCGAAATTTCGGCACCTTCCTCTCGCAATACAACAGCGACGGCGCCTATCGCTTCCAGCTCGACGTGAACCGAAAGCTGCTCTCCAACCTCGCGCTGCGATTTAACGCCGTGCGCCGTCAGGAGCGAACGTTTCAGGACGCTTCCACCTTTCAACTCGAGGGTGAGACAATCACCACCACCTGGCAGCCCCTGAAAAACACCATGATCCGCGTGGAGTATGAGCGGGGCGATTTCGCCAATGTCCGTGGTTTCGGCGGTGTGACGATTCGCGAGCAGTCCGCACGCTCCCGCGCCTACACCACCGACCGCCTCTACTACACCTCCGACAATGAATGGATTGTCCGTGCGCAACTACCCTCGGCCGACCGCTCCAACGGCCCCGCCGGCGGCTCACCCTCGCTCATCGAGGGTGACTTTTTCGACGTCAGCATGCGTAACGCTGCCGGCGCGATTATCGGCACCAAACGCTTCAACGGCTACCCGAAACACTATAACCTGCGCGGTTCGTTCGACCGTCAGAACCGGCCCTTCAACACCACCTCGGTCACGGTGGAGCAGCGCGTCGGCCCGGTCGGTTTTGAAGTCGCCTATAATTATCAGAAACAGACCGCGATTCGGAACGATAATTTCTTCGCCAGCACGATCAGTGTCGACCTCGCGGGCCGCCCCTACACCGAAACTGAACTCGACGAGAAACGCTTCGGCAACACGGTCCACTCCTTCCGCGGCACGGCCGTTTACCTTTTCGACAAGTGGAAGTGGATGCAGCAGCTGCTCGTCGCCAGTGCCGACTACCGCGAGGACCAAGTGCTGAACTACCGCTTCAACACCTACAACACCTACAACGTCGATCGCGGCGGCACGCTCAACACCAACACCGACCGCATCCGGCTGCGCCTCTTCCTCGACGACCCGCGCTTCTACTCGCGCGCGCTCTTCGACGCGATGAAGCCGGCCAATCTACCGACCACGCCCGTCATCACGCCGAAGGCCCTCGCCTCATTTCCCTCCGGCACCGGCTCGACCGACGGCACGCAGTGGCGGCAGGCCTCGGCCGTCGCCTTCTCCGCCAGCGGCCGCTATTTCAAGGGGCGCGTGCTTACGCTCGTCGGCGCCCGCCACGACTGGAACCGAAACTACGAATACGAGGGCACGCGGACCTTCGGCAAATACAACGAGGAGGTGGCGCCGCCGAAGAAACAGGACGCTCTCTCCGGCGAGTATGTGGAGAACCAGGCGCTCCGTCTCGAGAACACGAGCCTGACGGGCGGCCTCACCGTGGTGCTCACCAAGGATCTGAATTTCTACGGCGTTTATTCGGAGTCGTTCCGCTTCCAGGGCCTGCGCACCTTTGACCGCGAGCGCTTCCCGCCGATCACCGGCGTCACTAAAGAAGTCGGACTCAAAGGGAGCTTCTGGGGCGACCGCGCGAGTGTAAACCTCGGCATTTTTAATATCGACCGTCAGAATGTCGCGCTGAGTTGGAACGGTGTCTTCGATTTCACCACCGCCGAGATCGAGGACCTGATGAATCCGAACGACATCCTCCCCGGCAATCCCGCTTACAAATACGGCGAGGAAGGCACGGCCAGCGCCGCGCGCTACTACAGCTCGACCGAAAATTCTCGCGGCGCCGATCTCACCCTGAATCTTCGCCCGTTCAAAGGGCTTCAGCTCCGCTTCACCCTCGCTCGCACCAAGGTGACCGGCGAGCCGAACCTCGATTCGTTTCGCGGCTACTATGAGGCCGCCGTAAAGCGCGGTAACGAAAGTCCGGCCCTGCTCAACGAAGCCAAGAACCTCCTCGACTCGCTCGACATTGATCAAAAACCCACGGGAGCCCGCGCCTCCCCGTGGTCCGCCAGCTGGGTCGCTGACTACGCGTTTCAGCGTGATGTGTGGGCGCCACTCCGGGGCGTGCGCATCGGCCTCAACGGCAGTTGGCGCGACGATTATCTCTTCGGCATTGCGAACGGGCAGGCCCTCGGCGGCGGCTCGACGCATCTCGTGCACGGCTACGTGATGCGTGACCAAAAAATCTGGAACCAGCAAGTCCGCGCCCGCCTCGGCTTCCGCAACATCACCGATTTGGAAAACGGAAAATTGCGCAAGACGAGCTTCACCACCCTCGCCAGCGGCCAGAACATCTATCGCTACAGCTACGTCGTCCCGCTGCAGGTCGATGCGAGTTTGACAGTGCGGTTCTAATGCTGATGCGCCTGAACCCGGACCGCCGTCTGAAAGGCTCATTCATGCCATGCTTCTTGTCTGCGGCTGTCGTCGGTCTCGCCTTGGCGATCACGGTAACGGCAGCCGCTGCCGCCGCACCGTCTTCTGTCTCGTCGCCACCCGACATTTTGCTGCTCATGCCCGATCAGTGGCGCGGCGACGCCCTCTCGGCGGTCGGGCATCCGGTCGTGCAAACGCCCACCCTCGATCGGCTGGCACGCGGCGGCGCGTTGTTTCGCCGCGCCTACTCCACTTGCCCGTCGTGCATTCCCGCGCGCCAGTCGCTGTTGACCGGCTTGTTTCCGGCCACCAGCGGGCTGGTGGGCTACGCGCCGATGACGATCAAGCACCCGACGCTTCCCGCGCTGCTCACTGCGGCCGGCTATGCAACGGTGCTCGTCGGCCGCAACATGCACCAGAACCCGCCGAACAAATCCATCGGCTACCAACACGAGTTCCTCGGCTCCACCTACCTTTCCGACGACGACTACGATCGCGAGCTTCGCGCCGCCGCGCCCGGTTCCGGTGGCATCCGTGCTGTCATCGATCAACTCGGCGTCACCACCAATTTCTGGCAAGCCAAGCCGTGGCCGCATGCCGACGAACTGCATCCGACCGCGTGGATCGCACGTCGCTCGCGACGGGTCATCGCGGAGACCGATGCGGCGAAGCCACTGTTTCTCACCGCCTCATTCTACGCACCCCATCCGCCGCTGTTTCCGCCGAAAACATATTTCGACAAATACCTCGCCGCCAAACTCCCGCCCGTCGCGCGCGGCGACTGGGTGCAGTGGCAAGCGCTCTCGCCCGAGGGCGACCGCAACGGCCACCGCATCCGGCTCGAAGGCGAAACCCTCCGCACCGCACAGGCCGGCTACTTCGGCCTAATGGAGCACCTCGATGCGCAACTCGCACCGCTCATCGCCGACTTCACCGCCCGCAGCGACAAGGCCGGTCGCCCTTGGATTATCGTTTTCACCACCGACCACGGCGAGATGTTGGGCGACCACGGCTATTTTAGAAAATGCGAACCCTACGAAGGCGCGGCGAACATCCCGTTCATCGTCGCGGCCTCACCCGCGCTGGCGTTTTCGCCGGGCCTGCGTTCGGCCCAACCGGTATGCTTGGAAGACATCATGCCCACGTTGCTTGAGCTCGCCGGGCTGCCCAGTCCGCGTCCGATGGACGGCGTCAGCCTCGTGCGGGTCCTACGCGGCGAAAAGAATGTTGTCCGCGAACTGCTCCATTCCGAACACGCCGCCACCTACGGTCCCGAGCAAGCCTTCCACGCGCTCACCGACGGTCGCCATAAATACATTTGGCGTCCCGCCGACGGCTCGGAGCAGCTCTTCGACCTCACCACCGATCCGCGCGAAGAGCGCGACCTCGCAACGCGCTCCGCCGAGGCGTCCTTCGTGGCGGTTTGGCGCGGTCGCATGGTCCGCGAGCTCTCGGGCCGCCCCGAGGGATTCTCCGATGGCCGCGCGTTGCTTGCCGGCCGACCCTACCCTTCGGTCCAACGTCGCGGCGCACCGGTTTCGAAGTAGCACCGTCGTTGGCCGCAATCAGGCATGCAGACGACGCAAATTACGGTTCTGTCATCTAGCTCGAAGCGGGTCGTAATCTGGATGAAGTAAAGTGTCCTAATCCCTGCCTCGCCCATCGCATGAAGCAACGCCTCGCATTTCTGTTCTCGTCACTCCTCTCCCTCGCGTCACCAGCGCAGGCCCAAAGCGCCGCTGGCGGCACTGTTAACGGCGCGGTATTCGATCCTGCAAGCGGCCAGGCGATCGAGTTTGCGACGGTCGCCGTGAAGCCTCGCACGGGCGGCAAGCCGGTGCGAACCACTGCCACGGACGCCAAGGGCCAGTTCGAGTTTACGGGCGTCGCCGATGGCGAATACCAACTTGCCTACGCTTTGGTCGGCGGGGAACGCGAAGCGACCGTGCCGTTCTCGGTCGATGGGCAACATCGCGCCATCGACCTTGGCCGGCTCGCGCTGGGCGGAGATACGACCGTGAAAATGCAGACGGTCGAGGTCGCCGCCCGCAAAGAGGCGTTCTACAATTCCATCGACCGAAAGACCTACAACGTCGGCAAGGACATCCAGAGTGCCACCGGCTCTGCCAGTGATCTCCTGCAAAACGTGCCGTCCGTGCAGGTCGATATCGAGGGTAACATCAGCCTACGGGGCGATGCCAACGTCCTCGTTCTCGTCAACGGCAAGACCTCGGCGATGATGGGCAAGAATCGCGCCGCCGTGCTTGAACAAATGCCCGCCGACAGCATCGAGAAAATCGAGGTCATCACAAACCCATCGGCGAAATACAAGCCGGACGGCACCGCCGGAATTATCAACCTCACGCTGAAAAAGAAAACCGATTCGGGCAGCGCGGGCAGCATCCGCGCCTCGGTGGGCACCGATGGCCGCTACAACACGACGCTCGCCGCCAGCTACAGCCCTGGGAAATACACCCTCTTTGGCAGCGCGAGCGTGCGGCAGGATGACCGGCCGCGCACCGTGCAGGATGAGCGCGCGCACCTCGACGCCGCGACCAACGCCTTCATCTCCACCTCGCAGCGCACGACCGAGCATTCGCGGCCTTTCTCCCGAATCGCCCAGCTCGGCGGCGACTACAAACTCGGCGACCACACCACGGTCGGCGCCGACGCCCGCTACAATTTCCGCGATTTCCGCCGCGATTCCATCGTCACCAATGTGTCGCGCAATGCCGCCGGCGCTGTCACCGGTGACTACGATCGCCACCGGCTCGATCTGGAGTGGGAGAAGGACCTCGAGTTCACCGGTAAACTTCAACACTCCTTCGCCGAGGAGGATCGCGAACTCACCTTCGAAGTGCGCCACGGGAAGACGAGCGAACAAGAAGACAACCGTTACACTAACGTCTACCGCACGCCCACCCGCCCGCCGGCCCTCGACTTCACGTTGATCAAAAATACCGAGACCAACACCGAGACGTCCGCCGACTATGCGCACCCGCTCGGCGAGGACTCCAAATTCGAGGCCGGCTACAACGGCCAGATCGGCGAGACCGACCTGAACTTCCGCGGCAGCTTCCTCGACGCCACCGGCGCTACCCGCCTCGATCCGACGCACACCAACCACTTCATCTACGACGCCGCGATTCACGCCCTCTACGGCACCTATGCGCGGAAGATCGGCGCCTTCGGTTTGCTCGCCGGGCTGCGTTTCGAGCACGCCACCATCGACACCAACCAAGTTACGGCGCGCCTCGTCGCCTCCAACGACTACAATCGTTTTTACCCCAGCCTGCACCTGAGCTACGATCTCACGGAGGCACAGCAGCTCCAGCTCAACTACAGCCATCGCGTCCACCGCCCCGAGGGCGACGACCTCAACCCTTATCCGGAATATCAGGATCCGTTTAACCTGCGCGCCGGCAACCCCAAGCTCCTGCCCGAGGACATTCACTCCGTCGAAGCCGGCTGGCAGCACAAGCACGACGACACGACCTTCCTCGCCACCGCCTACCATCGTTACCGCTATCACGCGCGCACCGATGTCTCGCGTTACATCGACAGTGTCACGCTGCTCACCACCAAGGAAAACCTCGGCACCAGCACGTCGAGCGGGCTTGAACTCGGCGCCAATACGCGGCTGGCCAAGCGCCTCTCACTGAATTTCAGCGGCAACGCCTACCGCAACCAGATCGACGCCAGCAATCTCGGCTTCAGCGCGCGTCGCTCTGCCTTGGCGTGGGACGCCAAACTGAACGCGAGCTACGACGTGACCAAAGCCACCCTCGTCCAACTTAACGCCAACTACACCGCGAAGCGGCTGACGCCCCAAGGCTATCGCTATCCCACCAAGGTCGTGAACATCGGCCTCCGCCACAATTTCGCCGACAAGAAGACGGCGCTTACTTTCACCTTGTCCGATGCTTTCGACTCCCTGCGCGAGCGCACGCACATCGACACGCCCATTCTGCGCCAGGATATCTCGCGCCGGCGCACGTCACGCATCGCCTACCTCGGATTCATCTATAACTTTGGCAAGCCCTCCAAAAAGCCCAAGAAGGACGACCTCCAGTTCGATAACTCGCTCTGAATGGTCGCGCTGATTTTGACCCCTCGCGCTTCGTTCGCGGTCCTCCTCTCGCGCTGCGTGTCCTGGTCGTCGAAGACTAAAAGAAAATCGCCGCCCTGATCGGCAAAGGCCTCGTCGCCGAGGGGTTCGATCCCGGACCCTAGCGATTGCGCTGAAAAAACCGGGCGGGGTTCGTGCAGGCAACAAGCCCAACCCGTCGCACGGAGGCCATGATGGCGAGCGCGAGCCCAAGAAGGAGTGCGGTCGAGCCTTCATCTGGCGTTGCGGCTCCGGCCGCCGCGATCGGTTCTCCATAAATCCAATCGTCCATGACGACCAAGTTTGACGCGGTATTCCCAGCCGCCAATATTTGAGTGCCGCTGGTGATGCGCACGCGCGCGACAATTGCGTCGTCAAACTTTACGCCTAAAAACGACAACGTTTCGGTCCCGGCAATGCTGGGAACGTAGAACGTCCCGAGCGAGGCATTGAAGGCGTCGAAGAACTGCAGCGACGTGGCAAGGCTCAGGCTCACATTGGAGAACACCGATCCAAAGCCATTCGTCAGCGCGGCCGTCGCGGTTCCGGGAACAAAGAAGGAAACATCGGTGATATTGCTGCCGAGCGGCGTGAACAGCCGCTGGGCACTAAAAGGAGCGAACAAGCCCGGGTAGCTCGGGTTGATGTTACCGAACTCTACCGGTGCCAAGCCGGCATTCGCGCTCACCATTAGCCCCGTTCCGGGCGTGTTGATCACCACGCCACGAGGCGAGTTCACATTAAAAAAATTCCCGGGTAGATTATTCGGTGCGGCTAAACTGTCCGGAACGCCATCCCAGTTAATTTCCCGTCGTCCGCTGCCCACGGATCCCACTGTGTTCGGATTGAGCGACCCCAAGGAGGACCGGAACGAGTCCACCGTCGGCTGGATGGCGGCCGTATTGGCGCCAGCCACTGAAAAGGTAACCGTCACCGCCAGAGCGGCTGGCATGGCGACCATGGAAGCAAGCGCAAGGACAAGAAGAGACCGACCTTTGGCAGTAGCATTCATAGGGAGGAGTTATTTTCAGGGCACAATTTTTGATAGCTGAGACGAGCCGTCTACCCAGGGACAGCGCCTTATCACGAGCATTATCTCTACCAGCGCCGCAGCTCTTTGGGTATTCGACTCCACCGCAGTTGATTGTTGGAGTCGGCAATTTTCCTCGCCCAACCCGGCGCCGAAAACTGTAAGGTATCCCGACGATACCGCACGGAATCGGCTTCAGTGGAGCAAAGGAAGGGAATCGCTCGCCAGAAACTCGGCTGGCCAAGCTGGCGAGAAGGTGGCCGAGTAGTGGACCGTCGCCTCCCTATGCTACTACGCCTTGTCGCCCTCTCGCTTGCTTTGTCAGGATTCGCCTTCGCCGCCGAGCGCCCCAACATCCTCTTCATCGTCGTCGACGACTTGAATACCGCGCTCGGCTGCTACGGAAACACCACCGTCAAGTCGCCACACATCGACCGCCTCGCGGCGCGCGGCGTGCGCTTCGATCGGGCCTACGCGCAATATCCGCTCTGCAACCCGAGCCGCGCTTCCTTTCTCAGCGGGCGCCGGCCCGAGACCACCGGCATCTACGTGCTCAACACGCCGATTCGCAGCGCGCTGCC
The DNA here is from genome assembly GCA_039919035.1 of Opitutaceae bacterium. Taxonomy (GTDB): domain Bacteria; phylum Verrucomicrobiota; class Verrucomicrobiia; order Opitutales; family Opitutaceae; genus ER46. Next base: position 1,052 of record JBDSGI010000040.1, on the reverse strand, counting down.
CGACGTCGTGACTCTGCCGCAATATTTTCGCGAACAAGGCTACTTCAGCGCCGGCGCGGGAAAAATATTTCACAACACCCGCACGAGCGACGCGAAAGCCTGGGACTCCTACGAGGACGGCCCGGGAAATGACTCGCAGGAAAAGGCCGCCATCGCATCCCGCTACGGCGGCGGCGACGGCCGGCCGGCATGGCAAATCCTCGACGGCGACGGCTCCCAGATGCGCGACGGGCTGAACGCCTCCACCATCGCGAAATTCATGGCCGAAAAATCCGCGGAGAAAAAGCCCTTCTTTCTCGCCGCCGGCTTCCACAAGCCGCACCTGCCTTGGACCGCGCCCAAACGCTACTTCGATCTCTACGACGAAATGAAAATCGTCCCCGCACCCGAGCCGGCGCTGCGCGACATCCCGCCCATCGCACTACAGACAGAACTCTCCGGCTTCGCCCAGCCCGATTCTCGGGCGGCCGCGATTCGAGGCTACTACGCCTGCATCTCCTACACCGATTCGCGCATCGGTCTAATCCTCGATGAACTCGATCGTCGCAACCTGTGGGACAGCACCGTCGTGGTGCTGCTCGGCGATCACGGTTTTCACCTCGGCGATCATGGCGGCCTGTGGGCCAAGTTGAGCGCTTTCGACCAGGCCACCCGCACCCCCTTAATCATCGCTGGTGCCGGCGTGCCGGCGGGCAGGGCCGTTGCGGTCCCGGTAGAGCTGCTCGATATTTATCCAACCCTGATCGAGCTCTGCGGCTTTCCCGCTGCTCCCGCGCTGGAGGGGCGTTCGCTCGTGTCGCTCCTACGCGGCGCCCCCGAATCCGCCCCGCGCCTCGCCCGCACGCTGGTGTATCACTACGACCCTGCGGCGCGGCGCGATGTAGCCGGCCGCACCGTCATCGCCGAACACTGGCGCTACACCGAGTGGGACGGCGGCGTGGCCGGCCGCGAACTCTACTCCCAGCGCGACGACCCCACCGAATACCACAACCGCCTCGCCGATCCCGCGCTCGCCTCCACCTTGCGGGCGGCCCAAGCCGCACTCAAAAATT
>JBDSGI010000039.1:0-2674 GCA_039919035.1 Opitutaceae bacterium | reverse complement strand
GCGCCGCCCCGCTCGGCGACAAAACCGCCGCCGCGCTCGCGGCGGTGAAGGCCGTGCGCGCCAAGGTCGAGGACTTCTTCGCCCGCTGCCGGCTGGCGGCCTTCGATGCGCGCGCCACGGCCGCCGTCAATCGCGCCGAGTCGGACTTCATGGCGCTGGCCGCGAAGGATCTCGTTTCGACTTCTTCGGAAATCGCCCAATTCCCGCTCGCGCGCGTCGAGCCGGGCCGCGCCCTGCCGCTCGCCGAAGGCATCAACCCCGGCTGGGCCGCCGCAATCGCGACATTCCATGCCTCTGCGATTACGCCGGCCTTCGGGGCCGCCAAGACCTCGCTTACCGCCGCCGAGTGGGCCGACCTCAACGGCAAACTTGCCGCCTACGAAGAATGGACGGCCGGCAAGGCCGGCGCCTCCGTCGAGGCACTGGGCCTCGACCGCGTGACGGCTATTCTTGCCGGCAAGGGCAAGGAGGCGCTCACCGCGCTCGTCGCGCAGGATGCCGCGCTCGCGCCCGAAGCCGCCGCCATCGCCAACCTCGAGAAGTTGCTCCGCTGCACCCGCGACCTCCGCGCACTGCTCCACAACTTCGTCAACTTCGCCGATTTCTACTCGCGCGATCGCTGGGCTACTTTTCAGGCCGGCACCCTCTACCTCGACAGCCGCTCCTGCGAACTCTGCGTCAAGGTCGACGCTCCGCAGCCGCTCGCCGCCATGAGCAAGGCTTTCATAGCCTATGTGAACTGCACCCGCGCCGGTGCCGGTGCCATGACGGTCGCCTGCTGCTTCAGCCAAGGTGACAGCGACTACCTATTCGTCGGCCGCCATGGTGTCTTCTACGATCGCCAGGGCCGCGACTGGGACGCCGTCATTACGAGTCTGGTCGTGAACCCAATTAGTCTCCGTCAGGCGTTTTGGTCACCTTACAAGAAGGTTATACGCATGCTCGACGAGGCGGCGGCCAAGCGCGCCGCCGCCGCCGATGCGGCTTCCAATGACCGCCTGGGCAAAGTCGCCGACAAGGCTGTCATCGCTGCGACCGATGCCGCGGCGCGCCAAGCCGTCGCCAACGCGCAACCCAAGCCGGTCGAGCCGCCGAGGAAACTGGATATCGGCGTGGTGGCCGCCTTGGGGGTTGCGGTCGGCGCCATTGGCGGGGCGCTCGCCACCGTCAGCGCCAAACTGGCCGACTTGGCGTGGTGGCAAATCCCGCTCGTGATCGTGTGCCTGATGCTGGTCATCTCGCTGCCGGCGGTGATTATCGCCTTTCTCAAACTCCGCCAACGCACGATCGGGCCGATCCTGGATGCCAATGGCTGGGCCATCAACGGTCGCGTAAAAATCAACATTCCCTTCGGCACCGCCCTCACGCAGCGGGCGATTCTGCCCCCCGGATCCATTCGCTCCCTCGAAGATCCCTACGAGGACAAGGCCGCCGCCGCCCGGCGTCGCCGCACCATCACCATCATGGTGGTGTTGCTTCTCGGTTATCTCGCGCTCTGCCGCTACGACCCCTATGCGTCCGAGCACTGGAAGGGTTGGAATTGGAAACCCTGGTCCGAGAAAGTTGTCCCCGCCCCGGTCGTGATCGTGCCGATCGCCCCTGCCACGGTGCCGCCGACGAAATAAGGTTCGCGGTTCTCGTTTTTTCAAAGCTAGCGGATTTCTCCGCGGGCCATTTTCTGCCCGGACGAAACTGGAGAAAGAGAACGCTCCGCTATCTTTGGATCACCGGAAGCACGCAGAGTCCGCCCAGGGTGAGACAAGATACTCGGCGTGCTTTGCGCCCTTTGCGTGAGGCCCTTCTCGGGTCACCGCCCCTCCATCCACTCCGGCGACGAATACTGTTCAATCAACCCGCTCAGCTCGTCCTCGTTGAACTCTGGCCACGGCATCGGTTGGGTCTCCCCGCCGAGTGCATCCGCGATCTTTTGGGAAAAATTCACGCCCAATTGGTCCCAGTCCAACGCCACGCCGACCGCCGCCTTGGCGATCGAACCTTGGAAGAGAAGTCCCTGCTTATTCCGCTTCTGTGCCGCGCCTGCGATTTTCTCTCCGCTGCGTTCGTGGATCACGTCATGGACTTCCGCGCGCTGAAAACACACGCCGGCCGGGCCGGGCTCGGCCGCCTCGGCTTCCCGCACCGCCTTCGTGATCGCGGGCACGCCCTGTTCACGGAGCGCGGCGGCGAGGACCTCATGCACCTCGCGATAACTCTGCGTGGCGCGCAGCTCCTCCAGCGGATGCCCGCGCGGAATCACGAGGGAAAAAGTCCAGTCGTCGCGATGATCGACCAGCCCGCCGCCTGTCGGCCGCCGGCAAAGATCGCAGTGGCCGTCAAACTGCGCCGCGACTTGCTCGCGGATAAACGCGATCTTCTGCGAATAGCCGAAGGTGAACGCCGGGCCCCGCCAGTCGTAGTGTCGGAACCGCGGCATGCTCGGCCGCGGATAGCGCTGCAGCAGCAGAAAATCCACCGCCATGTTTTCGGCGGCGCCGGCGCTGCGGGTCGGGAGGATTTCCAAGTCCATTGAGTTATCGCGGAAGCACGGAAGAGCGGAAACGCGGAATCAACAAGCGAGCCTTTTCCGTTCCTCCGCGCTTCCGTGCATCCGCGATCAAGTTTGGGCCAGATACCATTCCCGCGCGGGCGGCGGCACGTTCAGCTCCTCCAGTTG
>JBDSGI010000038.1:0-3774 GCA_039919035.1 Opitutaceae bacterium | reverse complement strand
GGCCATGAGCGGCTTGGGGTCCATGCCCACCGCCATCGCGTGGCCGTGATCGCGATACGCAGTGATGACGTGGTCGTGCTTGCCCATCAGCGAACAGCAGCCAACGGCGACCGCCTCCTGCCCGATGTAAAGATGGAGGAAACCGCCGATCTTCTTGGCCTGATAGGCACGGAGACTGCGCTCCTCAAAGCGGCGGATGCGCACCATCTTCCGGTGCAGCTCGATCTTCGCGTCGCGGGAGAGCTTGGCGTTGATGGGCGCGAGGGCGGCATCGTTCGCCGGCGCGGCGGTCGCGGGCTTCTTCTCGGCGGTGGCAGTCGGTTTCTTGCTCACGGATGGTCGGTGGATTGAGGAAAACGAGCAAGTGTTTGCCCGGAGCGGGGGAAATCAAGCGTGGAGTGGGACATGGGTCGACCGAGGCGCACCGATCGTCCGTCGCGCTGATGCTTCCCGCCCCGCTTGCGCCCCCGTATGAAAACGATTCGTGCCGCCCTGGCGCTCGCGATTGTCCTCTCGTCGCCGCATCGCTCTCCGCGCAAACCAACACCGCGCGCCTGATCAACATTCCACCCGTGGCTAGGTGGCGAACGCTGCGAATTCCTAGTGGCGGCTTCGTGATTACCGGCGCGGGGAGCTCGACGGTGTTTATCCGCGCCATCGGTCCGGGCCTGGGGGGTGTTTGGCGTCGCTGGCACCTTGCCGTAACCCATCATCAAGATTTTCAATTCCTCCGGCACTGTCGTCGCAGAAACGACAACTGGCGCGCGACCGACCCGGCCACCTTCGCGCAAGTCGGCGCGTTTCCGCTGCGGGTGAACAGCAAGGACGCGTTCGTCATTGCCACCCTCGCCACCTGCTTCGGCGTTAGCGCCGCGAATCTCCCCGTCATCCTCCCCGACATCTGCCGCTTCGCACAACCGAATCTGGATTTCATGGGGTGAGGTGCGAGACGTAGGCCCACGCCGCCGTCTCCGGCAAAACGACCGCGCCGAAATCATCCGCCGCAAAGACCGTTGAGTAGAGTAAGCTGCCTGAGACCGCCGCAGTCCGCGCGCATGACACCGGTTAGAATTCCAAGCGCAGGGTAAACGCCAGGGCGCGGGGGTCTTCCCGGAAAGCGCGGCGGTTGAACACGACGCCGCTGACCGTGTCGACGTCGCGCTTGGTCGCGGTGATGGTGCGGTCGTCGAGAAAGTTGGTGATGTTGAGCTGATAGGTCACCCGCGTGGCGTCGAGCCAGCGGCCCGCGAGGCCCTTGGTCCGGTATTGGAAGAAGAGGTCGCCGAGCGAGCGGGGATTGCCCAGCAGCGTGCGCCCGGTCGCGAGCTCCACGCCCGCCACATTGGCGCTCTGGTAACGCCAGCCGCCACCGACCGCGAGGCCCTTCAGTGGGCCCGTGGTGAACGAATAGCGGGTCCAGAGATTCGCCTTGTGGGGCCGGTTGCCATAGGACTGCTGCTGTTCCAGTCGGGTTTGCGCCAGTTCCGTTTCCGACTGGGCGATCCGCTGCGCGACGGTGAGGTTGGCGAAGGCCTGGTTCCGATCATACAGAGTCTGATTGTAGATCGACGGACGCCCGGTGCGCGTGGTGTAGAGCGAGTCGAGGCTCTTCCACAGCGCGACGCGCTCGGCCCACCACGGCACGCCTTCGTAAAAGACATTGGTGCGGGTCCGGTCCGTGTAGGAGTAACCGGCCCGGAGCGTCCAGTTACGGGTGAGGTTCGCGACCAACTCGACTTCCGTGCCCTTGCTCACCAGGTCGCTGAGGTAGGAGTCGGCGGTGCTCAAGTAGGTCGAAGTGAGATCACCAATCGCTTTAATGGGATCGCTGGTGCCGAAGGTCGTCAGCCCGGCCTGCCGGAAATAATAATCGAACGACGACATCACATCGTTGTTCGGGTTCACGAAAACCGATTCGCCGCCTTGGATGCGATCGCCGGTGACCTTGGACTCATAGGCCTTGATGGAACCGCTGATCCGGTTGTCGAAAAAACTGAAGGAGATGCCATAGTCGTGGCCCTTGCCCTTGAAGGGCGGCGGCGTGAGATCTTCGGGTAGCGCGGAGCGGTTGCGGTCACCCAGGCCGACACCGTTGGATACATTGGCCGTCAGCGAAAAATTGCGTGTGAGATGGTAAACTGCCCCCAGCGACCGCCGGACGCCGCCGTTCTTATCGGTCGTAAACCACTGCCGGCCTTGCGGCGCGTAGAGCGACTGATCTGCCGGCGCCGCGAACCGGAAGAGGCCAGTGGCCGGGTCACGGAGGGTGCGGGGGCCTTCCGCCGAGATGGAATCGTCGCGCAAGCCCAGCGTGGTCACGAGGCGGCGGTCGAACATGAAGTTTTGCATCACCACCATCTTCGAGTCCGTGGTGATCTCGTCGTCGAAATCGCGGTCATTGGCTGCGACCCAGGTGGTGGTGAGGGTGCCGAGAGTGGCGAAGGAGGAGCGGACCGACTCCAGGTTGGCGGGGTTGCCCGGTTGAAAGCCCGAGGTGTAATTGGCAAAGGGTCCGTTGATCTGGAAATACCTCCGCCGGAAAACCTGGTTGGCCGCCGCCTCGGGGTTGCCGCCATAGGGGCGCCCCGCCCACACTTCGCGCGAGCGCAGTCGCCGGTCATCGGCGATGTTGCGTTCGGCCATCACCGCAAAGCGGTGAAAGCCCCAGCGCTTCCCGAGATCGAGTTCGTAGGAGAAGGAGGCGCGCAGCGTCTCGTCGGCCTTGCGCCGTTGGAGCCGAAAGAAGTTCTGCTGACTAAAATAGTAGCCGTTGCCCAAGAAGTAGGGATTGGGTTGTCCGTTGGGGAGCCGGAAATTAAGATCCGCCCGCAGGTCGGGATTCTGCCCCAGCAGCGTGTCGCTCCGTCGCTCTGAACGGTTATACGCCAGCTCCATGTAGAGATGGGAGAACCAACGGTGATTGAAGACGGCCGTCAGGCTGTCGAAGCTTACGCCAGCAAACTCGCCCGGACCCGAGGAAGTGACCGCGCCATAGGGCTCAATCCTTTCGTCCAGCGTCGGCACGGTCGAGGTGTTGAAAATACTGCCGACACTGGAGAGGGTGGTGCGGTTAGCCGTGGGAGAGGCGCCCTCCCAAAACAGCGGCGCTGTGGCGAGATCGGGTCCGTAGACGAGGACGGTGCGCGGGCTGAGATTGCCGGTGCCGGCGGTGGCGTTGACGAGGGCGCTGCCGTTGGCGTTTTCGTAGCGCTCCAGCGTGGGATTCCAGCGAATCTGGCCACCATTGAGCCCGCCGAGGAAGCGCGTGACGGCATCGAGGTGATTCCAGTCGCGCCCGGAGACGCCCTCGGTGTGGCTGCGCTGATAGCTGGTGGTGAGATCAGTGTCCTTCCCGAAACGGTATTTGCCTGCGACCGTGATGCCCTGGAAATCGGTATATTGGTGGGGTTGGGAAGAGCCCTTGCGGTCCCACGTGCCCATGACGCGCAGACCGAGGCGGTCTTTCAGCAGCATACGGTTGACGTCCACAGCTGCGCGCCGGGTGCTCTCGTCGGCCACTTTGAAGTCGAGCGAAACGAGGTTGCGGGTGAGCGAGGGCGCCCGCGTGCGGAAGTTGAGGTTGCCGCCGGCGCTGCCGGTGCCGAAGAGGATGGCGTTGGGTCCGCGCGTGGAGCCGACGCGTTCGACGTTGTAAGTGTTGCCATCGCTCGCGGAGCGAAAGCCATCGACCGACAACGTGCCGGCAAGGCCGCGGACCGTGAAGACAAAGCCCTGGTCGCCGAACATGTTGGCCTGAGAGCCGGCCCCGCCGGG
>JBDSGI010000037.1:0-6682 GCA_039919035.1 Opitutaceae bacterium | reverse complement strand
AGGCCGTTGACGGGCGAGGCGTCGGAGCCGGAGGCGTTACTGTAGGAAAACGTGTCGCGGTTGTCGAAGAGCGCCACCCCATCGACGAAGTAGCCGATCGCGCCGCCGGGAGTGAGCGTGCGCGTCGTGGGGATGGCCGGGGTGCGCGGGAGGCGGTAGAGCACGTTCTGGTTGGCCGGGAAGTTATTGAAGTTCTGCGTCTGGGCGGCGTTGAGATACCACGGACCCATGACGTGGTAGCCGAGCCCGGACGAGCGGAGGTAAACCCAAGTGTCGGAATATGAGACCTGCATCACGCCCGCGTAGCTCGGCGTGGCCTGCACGCCCTGTCCCCGGCTCCACGTGGTGACCGAGGTGCCGGCGTTTTTTGCCGCGGCGGATTCGTAAAGGCGCGCGTAGTTGCCAGAGGGAGCGTAATACCACGAGGTGATGCGGGGATCGGTCTGGGCGCCGGCTTCGGACACGGTGGGGAGCAGCAGAGAGCGAAGAATGAGGTGTTGGATGAATTTCATGGGATTGGGAACGACGCCATTGAACAACCGCTGTGTTAAGCGCGCATGACGACGTCGGCGCCAAATGGTTAAGCCGAGGTTAACGTTGCAGAACCCGCGTTTAACTCCGTTTGATTCCATGCGTCTCGCCACGTGCCGATGAAGGTCTCCTATCCGCTTTCTCTAAAAGTCTCGCTGTGGCTGATGCTCAATCTGCTCCTGCTCGCGGCGCTTGGGATTGGATATGTCGTCGTGCAGGGCGGGCTGGGTTGGAGCGCGCTGGTGACCGGCCCGACCGGGGATCGCGCCCAGGCGTTGTTCAATGGAATCGCGGGTGAGGTCTCGGCGGCGTCGAGTGACGCGCGCGACGCGGTCTTGAAGCGTTTCGGCACGGCCTACAATGCGGATTTCGCGCTCTACTTGGTGGACGAAACACGGTTGGTCGGCAGTCCTGCCACGCTGCCGCCTGAGGTGCGCGAGCGAATGGATTTTCGTGGTTCGGGCTGGGGATTTTATGGCGGCGGCCCGGGTGGGCGCGGCCGCCGCGGGCCCGAGGGCGAGATCGATCCGGCGCGGAAACGCGACCCCGCTGAGAAGCCGTCGCGCGAGAGTGGGGAGCCGTCAGCGCGTCTGCCCGGAGACAAAGGCCGCAGCGGCCCCGAGGGTTTTTGGCGCGGCGGTCCCGAGGGTAGCGGCGGTCCGCCCGCCAATTTTGCCGCGCCACCCCCGGATCGGCTGTGGGGACGTTTCGTGGCTCGAACCGGTTCGCCCGCGGCGTATTGGGTCGGACTCCGGGTGCCCCTCATTCAACTGGAGCGCGGCAACCGTCCGCTTCCGGTCAAAATGGTGGCGCGCGTCGACTCGTTGTGGGACCTGATGCACCTGCTCGGCCTCCAGTCGGTGCTCTTGGCCGGCAGCGCCGTGCTCGGCCTGTCGATTTTATTCTGGCTGCCGCTGGTGCATAGCATCACCCGGTCGGTTGGCCAACTCACCAAGGCGACGGAACAGATCGCGGAGGGTCGCTTCGATACCCGCGTCGCCGCCCGTCGCCGTGACGAACTCGGAAAATTAGGTGACTCGGTGAACCGCATGGCCGCGCGCCTCGATGCGCACATGACCGGCCAGAAACGCTTTCTCGGGGATGTCGCCCACGAATTATGCTCGCCGCTGGCCCGGCTGCAGATGGCGACGGGCATTCTGGCCGATCAGGCACCGCAGGAACTGCGCGAGACCGTGTCCGATGTGCGGGACGAAGTGCAGCAGATGAGCACGTTGGTGAATGAACTGCTCGCCTTCACGAAGGCCGGCTTGCAACCCCGCACCGTGGCCTTGGCTGCGGTTGCGCTGGAGCCGCTGGCGCGCGAAGTTCTGGCCCGGGAGGGTGCGGCTGAACGCGTGACCCTGAACGTCCCGGCCGAACTCAAAGCCATGACCGACCCCGATCTGCTGGGCCGCGCGCTGGGGAATCTGATCCGCAATGCGCTGCGCTACGCTGGGCATGCGGGACCGATTTTGGTGAGCGCGAGCCGGGATCTCGATCGCGTGGTTATTCTGGTGGAGGACCACGGTCCGGGGGTGCCGCCAGCCGACATCGACCGATTGGGCGAGCCGTTTTTCCGACCGGAGCTGGCCCGCACCCGGGAAGGCGGCGGGGTGGGGCTCGGGCTCGCCATCGTGCGGAACAGCGTCACCGCCTGCGGCGGCGAAGTGCGGTTCGCCAATCGTTCTCCGGACGGTTTTCGCGCCGAGATTCGGCTCGCGGCGGCCTGACTTGGCCTGCGCCTAACCCCTGCGCTGGCTCGCAAGGCCGGGGATCTGGGTGGGGGTGGCCTTTACATAGGCTTAACAATTCCCCCCCTCGTTCGAAACAAAGCCGAAACACATCCAGGGCATACTGGGGCACCATGATTCGCCCCCATTCTGATGCTCTTTCTTCCGGCGTAGTTGCCCGCTTCGCCACCGGCTCGAACCTCGACGACGAAAAAAGCGAACTTATCGCCCTGGTGCGCCGCGCTGATGCGGGCGAGCCTGACGCCCAAGCCGAACTCGTCCGCCGCTACACGCGCCGCATCGCCGGCTTCGTGCGCACCATCGTCCGCCAGTCCGACGCGATCGAGGATGTCACCCAGATGGTGTTCATCAAAATGTTTCGCCGGCTCAGCCGGCTGCGGGACCCGGCGGTGTTCGAATCGTGGTTGTTCACGCTCGCGCGCAACACGAGTCTGGATTTTCTCCGCCGCCGCAGCTGCCGGCCCATCACGGTCGCGATCGACGACACGGTTTACCAGATTGCCGATCCTTCGAACCACAACGCGTCCGCCGAAATTCTCGCCGCGCTGGAGCGCGCCCTCGCGCGGCTGAGCGACCTGGATCGCAGTTTGGTGACCCAATTTGTCGCCGGCGACAGTTACGGCGAAATCGCGGAGCGCGCCGGTCTATCTCTGGCCACCGTGAAAGTGCGCCTGCATCGGGTGCGGCCTTTTCTGCGCTCTTGGGTGGGCGAGATGACCGATACGCGCCAGCGCGGTGGCAAGGGCTGGCGGGCGACTTCGGGCCACGGCTCTTCCGCTGGATTGGGTGCCCGGCCGCTCGCGGCCTGAGCCGTGCGGAGCGAACCTTTACTCGCCCCAAACAATTCTCCTGCCCACGCAAATGAAACGGCAACACTTCAGCCGTATTATCTTTTAAGTTCAAACGCGCGCCCGCTGATTCGCCCTCCCGTTGGAGGCGACGGTCGCGAGGGAGAACGGAACTCACATGAAAAATATCACCCGCGCCATCGCCGCCCTCTCACTCGCCACCGCCTCGCTCCTCGGCGCCCAGCCCGCCGGGGCCGATTCCACTTCACGCGGGCTCCATCGGGGAGAACCCGGCGTCCACCAGCTCCGCAATCTGTCGTCGCTTTTTTTTGCCCTCGATACGGACAAGGATGGCGTAATCTCCGCCGCCGAGATGGCCAATGCAGCGGTGAGTCTGACGGCGTTCGACGACAACGGCGACGGCGACATCTCCCGCGCCGAGCTGCGGGCGGCCTTCGCGACGGACGCCGCCCCGCAGTCGGCTAACACGTCTGGGCGCAGCCACCGCTCGCTCGGTATCACCCCGGTAATGCTCGCCCTCGACGCCAATAATGACGGTGAACTCTCGGCGGCCGAGATCGCCAACGCGTTCGCCAGTCTGGCGACGCTCGACACCAATCGGGACGGAAAGCTGTCCCGCGACGAGCTGCGTCCGATGGCGCTGGTTGCGGTCAAGTAATCCGAACATATGGGGCGGCTCCGGGTCTCGACCCGGGCCGCCTTTTCCATGCGCCTGCCTCCTCGCTCGAAGTTTCCTCGGTTGAATGTGCCGGCCGCCGGCCTGCTGCTCCTACTCCAGCGCACACCCGTCGTGCGCGTTGCGACCGAGGTGGTGGAGGTGGCCGGAGGGTCGCGCATCGTCAGCTTGCTCAAATCCGCCGTCGCGACTCTGGGCTCGCTCGGCGCCGTCCATACGTTGGCAGGCGCGACGCGTTTTACGCTGAGCAGCCCGAGCGTGATCGCCACGGTCGGCACGCCGATTTTCCCGTTTGCGTTTAGCGTGACCGGCGCCGCCGTCCCGGCCGGATCCTATCGCCTCAGCGGCACGCTGCCCCCGGGCCTCAGCATCGCCGGGCTCGATGTTAACGGCGTGATTAACGCCACCACCGGCGTCATCAGCGGCACCCCCGCGGGCGCCGGCACCTTCACTATCTCAATCCTCGCCTACGAGCGCACGAACGGAACCGGCGACAGTTTTGGTCCCGCCACGGTCGTGTTTGTCGTGAGTGCACCAGCCGCCGACGCGCCGACCATCACGGTGCAACCGGCGGGCCAGACTGCGACGTTGGGCACTGCCGTCACGCTTGGCGTAGCCGCGACCGGCAGTCCCGTGCCGACGTTTCAATGGCGAAGGGACGACACGCCCATCGCGGGGGCGACCGCGACGACGCTTACCTTCGCGAGTGTGCGCACGACCGAGGCCGGAAGCTACACCGTTGTCGTCACCAATTCCGCTGGGTCGGTGACCAGCGCGACTGCCATCCTCGCCGTCAGCGTCGTGTCGGCGGCGCCCGCCATCACCGCGCAGCCGCAGTCGCAGTTCGTCGCTCCGGGGACGCCCGTCACGTTCTCCGTCGCCGCCAGCGGTGGCGGCCTTGCCTACCAGTGGAAAAAAGACGGCTCGCCGATCGGCGGCGCGACGCAAGCCAGCCTCGCCCTTGCCGGAGCCAGCGCCAACAGCGCCGGCTTCTACTCCGTGGTGGTGACCAACGCCGCCGACCGCATCGAGTCCGCGGTCGCCACGCTCACGCTCAACGAAGGCGGCGAGAGCCGGCTCATCAACGTCTCCACCCGCGGCTTCGTGCCGATCGGCGGCTCGCTCACGCCCGGCTTCGTGCTACGGGGCAACGCCACCAAGACCCTCGTGATCCGCGCCATCGGGCCGACCCTCGGGTCGTTTGGCGTGAGCGGCACGCTGGACGATCCGATGATGGAGGTGATTCCGCTGGGTGGCACACTGGCTGTCGCCACAAACGACAATTGGGGCGGCGCCGTCGTGCTGCAAAGCGCCTTCGCTCGCGTCGGCGCGTTTCCGCTGGCCGTCGCCACCTCGACCGACGCTTCGGTCGAAACCTCTCTCGTCGCTGCCGGCGCCAGTGGCTACACGGTGCGCATCACATCGAAGAATCCCGCCGTCTCTGGCATCGCGCTCGCCGAAGTTTACGATGAGGACCCGACTAGCGCGCCGGTGCGACTCGTGAATGTTTCGACGATGGGCTTTGTCGGCACCGGCCAACAGGCGCTCGTGCCCGGTTTTGTCATTGGTGGCAGCGCGCCCAAGCTTTTGCTCATCCGCGCCATCGGGCCGGGCCTCGCGCAATTCGGCGTCGGTGGCCTGCTCGCCGATCCGCAGTTGTCCGTCGCGCCGCTGGGCCAGGATCTCACGGTCGCGCGCAACGACAATTGGGGCACCGCCCTCGACCTCGTCGCGGCTTTCACCCAAGCCGGCGCCTTTGCCCTGCCGTCGGACAGCCGCGACGCCGCCGTCGTCGTGCGGCTGCCACCCGGCGGCTACACCGTGGTCGTCTCCGGGGTTGGCAACACCACGGGCACCGCGCTCGTCGAGATTTACGACTTGGATCCGTGACGTCCGCGCTCGGTCCATTTTGTCATCCGAATCGCCGCTCAAGCTGTGTCGTAATCCGGGCGACGAGCCAGCTCGCGCCCAAACGTGGCACGGTAGGGCTCGACCTTGTTCGGCGCCTCATTCGCGCGATGAAATATCCCTTCAGCGCGCTTCGTTCACCCGGATGCGGCGGTATTCGATTTGACCGTGGTCGCTCTCCAGGCCGATCGGGCCGGTGGCGGGGACGGTGAACGCATCGACCAACACCTCGCCGTTGCACTCGGCGTGGGCGAGGCCGCCGCGCACGGTGACGATGAGCTCGTTCCATTCGAGCGGACGATAATTTTTTAACGTCAGCCACGGGCCGGCAATGTGGTAGTCGCGCACCTGAAGCTGCGGCTCACGGATGTAGACGCCGCTGTCGGCATTGGGACTGCAGCGGAATTCGAGCTTCAACGTGAAGTCGCCGGCAAATTTCCGCGTGGTCATCAACTTTCGGTAGGCGCGTTCCTCGCGCGCGACGGTGACGACGAGCCGACCGTTGCGAACCGCGTAGCGGCCGTCGGTCGCATCGATTTTCCCGTCGAACGGTGGTTGGCTGGTGTAGCCCCAGCCGGTGAGGTCGCTGCCGTTGAAGAGACTTTCAAAACCCGGCTCGGGTTTGAAATCGTCGGGCCACGCGGGCGCGAAACCAAGTGTCTCCAGCACCGGCCGGAGCGCGGCGGTCCACTTGATGTAGCCGGCGGAGTTCGGGTGCAGCAGATCGGGAAACTCGTCGGGCTTCGCGTCGCCCTGCGCGTTCGCGAAGAGCGCGTAGGTGTCGAGATACGTGACCTGCGGCAGTTCCTTGATCGCGGCAAAGTAGAGTTGGTTGATCTTCCGAATTTGCGCGGCCGGCCGCTTCTTCGCATCCGCGCTCGGAAACACGTTGCACAGCACGATTGGCATCGTGGGGTTGTGCTGGTTCAGCGCCGCGAGAATAAGTTTTAAGTTTCCCGTGATGGTCTCGGGCGTGGCCTGTTCCTCGAGATCGTTGGTGCCGATCA
>JBDSGI010000036.1:0-8484 GCA_039919035.1 Opitutaceae bacterium | reverse complement strand
TCGGCAGCAGTGAACTCCTCAGCAGCACCCTCACCTCCGCTCCGGTGCTGACCACCGTCTTCCCTGCCAATACCGGAGCGACGCCCAACAAGCTCTCCGACCAGCTCAAAATGATCGCCAAGCTGATCTCCGTTTCGAGCAGCCTCGGGGTGAAGCGACAGATCTTTTTCGCCCGCCTCGGCGGGTGGGATCTCCACGCCGACCAGGTCGACGCCATCAACCACGCCATGGGCGCCCACGCTTCTCTGCTCGGTCAGGTCAGCGCCGCGATGAACGCCTTCTACAACGCCACCGTCGAGCTCGGCTGCGCCGACCGCGTCACCACGTTCACCGCTTCCGATTTCGGCCGCACCTACAGCTCCAACGGCGCCGGCTCCGACCACGGCTGGGGCAACCACCAGATCGTCGTCGGCGGCGCGGTGAAGGGCGGCGACATCTACGGGAAGATGCCCAACCTCACCGTCAACGGCCCCGACGACACCGGCCGCGGCCGCTGGATTCCCACGACGAGCGTCGACGAATACGGCGCCACGATCGCGCGCTGGTTCGGCGTGAGCGACAGCAACCTCAGCACCGCCTTCCCGAACATCGGCCGCTTTCAGAAGCCGAATCTGGGCTTCCTTTAGGCTGGGCGCGCGCCGCGAGCGCATGGGTCGATCAACCAAGCATGGCCCCTCGTGGCGGGGCCTTTTCGTGTCTCCGGGCGGCACCGCGAGCCGGCGGTAATTACTGCAACGCGGCTCACATAATACGGACATTTGGCGGCTTGAGCCAATGCACTCTTTGCTGAGAAAATAGTGAAGAAATGAATACCGCTCTATTTCGCCACTGGATGCTGTTATCTCTGGCCGCCGTCGCCTATCGCGCCGAAGCCGTGGTTGTTTCGCAGGCGACCGCGTTTTCCCTCAACGGTTATGGCTACGGCTCCGCCGCCCAATCGGGCGGCTCGACGACGTGGAATTTTGCCAAAGCCGATGCCAACCTCGGCACACTCATTTCCGCAAATGTCACGTTCGACTGGACGGCCACCGTCGCTCTTTTCGACTCCAATCCGTATTCCTATCCGGTAAACAACAGCTACGGCGTGAGTATTTCCGAAATGTTGGCCGGCACGAATCTCGCGACGCCGAACTTCTCAGGAATTCCATTCTCGTCCGGAGCGTTCGTGGGACAGTCCACACTGACGCCGGGAGGCTACTACAATTCTAGCGTCGCGTTGGGCGGTCACTACAGCTGGCAATTTTCGAGCGCCGCCGACTTGTCCGCTTTCACTCAACCGAACCAATTGCTCGCGATTGTTCAGTTTCTAACCCCAACGCCGTTTGGCGACAATACCAGCACAGGGAGCGGAGCCATGGGCATCACCTATACCTATCAGGCTCCTGATACCGGCATGACTCTCGGGTTGTTTTCCGTGGTGCTACTGGGATTGGGACTTGGCGCCAGGCTACGTCGGAAAGGCTAAGTTCCCAGCTGGTGTGCCGCCGCGCCCACCACGGCTGGGGTAACCACTAGAATCGTCGGCGGCGCGGGAGACGACACCACGCCGACAGAGCTTGCATTCAGATTCTCAATTCTTGCGCCGGCCCACCGAGTCTTATTTTTAGGGAGGGGCAACGAACGTAAGCGCGCCCTGAATTTCAACGTCATATTCGCGCTGATTCTATGCGTCTGTGCTTCCACCAGTCGATGGTTCGCAGGGGGATATTCGTGAACCGCAAGGGGCATAGGTCGTCCTCGAGTCCATAATGACTCAAGACCGGTCGCTGGTCTTGGGATTTCCGGTCGACCCAACCAATGCCGGCGTTTCTGGTTTCGTCACTGTGCGCATAACCGTCGGAAGCGATGTCGCTGTTGGAAAATCCGTGATGATGCAGAACAGTCAAAAGGAGCTGAGGCCGCTGCGGTGTTCGCCACCAAGAAATGGCACATAATCGGCAAACCTTCCGACTTTTGCCTAGCTTGCCACATCGAGTTTTCATTGGACGAACTCGACGACTATTCGAGACAGAAGAATGACGCGCAAGGCGAGGCGAAGGCGGCATCGCTTGAAACGCAACGCAACCAGCCGGGCCGCCGCTACCATCCGTTAAAGTTTTCCCAACCCGCTCCAGCCGTCCAGCGCCGGATTGACGGCGCGGCGCGCCCGCGCATCGTTTGCCCGAACCACCCCGTTTTCGCTGCATGAAAATCCACCCCCTGTTCCGTGTCGCGTTGCTGCTTGTCGCCACGGCCGGCTTCGCGCCCGGCCAGACCACGAGCCTCTCGAATTTGTCTACCCGCGCGCAAGTCGGCACGGGCGGCAACATTATCATCACCGGTTTCAATGTCGGTCCGGGCAGCGGCAAGACCGTGCTTATCCGCGCGACCGGCCCGACCCTCGGCGCCGCGCCCTTCAGCGTGCCGGGCGTGATTTCCGATCCACAGCTCGAGTTGTTCTCCGGCTCGACGCACATCGCCCGCAACGACAACTGGGCCACGGCGCTCGACGGCGCGACGCCCGTCACGGCGGCGACGTTTCTCTCCGTCGGAGCGTTTGCGCTGCCCGCCACCTCGCGCGACGCGGCACTCGTCGTCACGCTCCCGCCCGGCAGCTACACTGCGCAGGTCTCCGGCGTGGGCACCGCTACCGGCGTGGCGCTCATCGAGGTCTACGAAATGCCCGGGGGCACCTCGCGCCTCTACAATCTCTCCACCCGCGCGCAGGTCGGCACCGGCGGCAATATCCTCATCCCCGGCCTCGTCATATCGCCCGGCGCGGGCACGCGGCGGCTGCTGATTCGTGCGGCTGGCCCGACCCTCACGGGTTTCGGCGTCGCGGGCGCGCTGGCCGACCCGACGATTCTCATCACCAACGCCGCCGGCACCCCGCCCTTCTCGGCGACGAACAACGACTGGGGCACCCCGCTGGACAACCCGGTGTGGGACGCGACGGTGCTCAGCACCGCGTTTACTCAAGCCGGCGCCTTCAATCTCGCCTTGGGCAGCAAGGATTCCGCGCTCGTCGTGGAAGTCCCCGCCGGCAGCTACACGATTCAAACCAGCGGCATCAACAACGGCACCGGCGTCGCCATCGTGGAGGTTTACGATCTCACGCCCGTCAGTCCGCCAGTCGTCACCCTCGCCGCCACCAAGTCCACCGCCGATGAATCGGGCAACAACCTCGGCGAATTCACCTTCACCCGCACCGGCGATCTCACGTTTCCCCTCATCGTCAATTACGGCGTCGGCGGCACGGCCGTGAACGGCGCGGATTACCCGCCACTGCTGGGCGTCATCACGTTTCCGGCCGGCGTCAGTTCGGTGAAGCTACCGCTCTCGCCCAATCCCGACGTGCAGAGCGAAGGCACCGACACCGTCGTGCTCACCCTCGCTGCGGGCCCCGGTTACACCGTCGGCACTCAAGCCAGCGGCACCGTGTCCATCACGGACAGCCCCGCGACGCTCTATGTCGCCACGCTGCGACCCGCTTCCAGCGCGACCGGCTCCATCGCCTCCGGCACCGCCACGATTCTCCTGAGCAACAGCGGCACGCTCGCCGCCGTGAACCTCTCCTTCTCCAACCTCAGTTCCGCCCAGGTGACGGCCCACCTTCTATTCGGCAACACCGAGAATTACCTCACCGCCCTGCCCAACGGCCAGGTCTCGGGCGCCCAATGGACTTTCGCCCCGACCGCTGGCTATACCAGCACCCAGCTCCTCGATGCGTTGAGGAACGGCAACATTACCCTGCGCATCGACTCCGCCCGCTATCCCGGCGGCGAATTGGGCGGCCTCTTCATCCTGGGCAGCGGCTCGCAAACGTTCACCCCGCCCGCGGCGTCGCCTGCATTTTCCCTCGCCAATGCCTCTGCCACTGCGGCCGCGCGCTTCCTCACGCAGGCGACCTTCGGGCCCAAGAAATCCGAAATCGACGCACTCACCGGCCAGAACCTCGACTCGTGGCTCACGGCGCAAATGGCCCTGCCGTTCACCTCACACCGCACCGCGACCACCAGCGATCGCACGACCTACGGTGGCAGCAACAGCGTCACCAACTGGAACGCCATCCATCCGCCCAACCGCCAGTCGGCGTGGTTCAAGACCGTGCTCACCGCCCCGGATCAACTGCGCCAGCGCGTCGCCTTCGCCCTCAGCCAAATTCTTGTCGTCTCCGACATCAGTCTCGGTGACGACAGCCGCACCGAACCCCTCGCTGCCTACTACGACATCCTCGGCAACGGCGCCTTCGGAAATTTCCGCACCCTGCTGGAAACCGTGACGCTGAACCCGATGATGGCGGAGTATCTCAGCTCCCTGCGCAACGCCAAGGCCACGTATAATTCCGCCGGTGCCGTGCTTACGACCCCGGACGAAAATTACGCCCGCGAGATCATGCAGCTCTTCACCATCGGCCTCAACCTGCTCCAGCCCGACGGCACACTCCAACTCGGGGGCGACGGCCTGCCGATTCCGACCTACAACCAGACCACCATCACCGAGCTCGCGAAGGTTTTCACCGGCTGGGCCTACGCCTCCACCAACCTCACCCAGTTTCGCAACGGGCCGACCAACTACTACAACCCCCTCGGCCTCTTCCCGTCCTTCCACGAGGACAGTGCGAAGAACCTCAGCCCTGTCCTCGCCACTACGATTCCCGCCAACCTCGGCGGCGTCGAGGATCTCAAGCGCGCGCTCGATGCGTTGTTTAATCATCAAAACACCGGGCCGTTCCTCTCGCGCCAGCTCATCCAGCGCCTCGTGACCAGCAATCCGAGCCCGGCCTACATTTACCGCGTCGCTCAAAAATTCGCCAACAACGGCTCTGGCGTCCGCGGTGATCTCGGCGCCGTCGTGCGCGCCATTCTCACCGATTACGAGGCCCGTTCGCCCGATGTCATCACCAACGTCACCTTCGGCAAGCTCAAGGAGCCCCTCATCCGCCTGACCTCGCTGTTCCGCACGTTCAACGCTTCTTCCCGCCTCGGCCGCTTCTCCGGTTATCAATATACCATCGACGGCGTGCCCATCACCAGCTCCACGCCGAATCCCAACGATCAGAGCCGTGTCATCTTTAACGGCGGCAGCACCACGACCAACCTTCAGTCGTCCCTCGCCGAGGCCGCCCTGCGCTCGCCCACCGTCTTCAACTTCTACAGCCCGGACTACGTGCTCCCCGGCGAACTGGCCAAGGCCGGCCTCGTCGTCCCCGAATTCCAGATCACGGACGACATTTATTCGATCAATGTTCCGAATACGCTGCGAAACTTCATCATCGCGAACAACACGGCCACGACTGTCGCCGGCAATGCCACCATCGTCCTCGACCTCGCCTACGAGCAGACGCTCGTCGGCAATCCCGCCGCCCTGATCGATCATCTCGCGACCGTGCTCACAGCCAACTCGATGACGCCCGCCGCTCGCGCCCGCGCCGTCACCGCGCTCAACGGCCTCGGCTCCACCTCCAGCACACTCGAGCGCGCGCAGATCGCCCTCCTCCTCGTTGCCACCTCGCCGGCTGGTGCGACGCAAAAGTAATCGCCCCTTCGTTTCCCAATTTTCTAATTTCCCGCTTTCCCTCTTTTCCGCTTTTCGCTTTTCCGACCCCCATGAGCAAAAAATCCGCCGCCCCCGATCTTTCGCGCCGCCAATTTCTCGGATCGTCCTGCTGCGCCGCCGTCGGCGCCACCGGGATTCTCTCCACGCTGGCCAACCTTCGCCTCATGGGTGCCGTCGCCAGCCCTGACAACGGCCCGCAGACGCCGAATCGCGCCGCCGCCATCGCCTCCGACCATAAGGCACTCGTGTGTCTGTTCCTCAACGGCGGCAACGACGCCAACAACCTGATCATTCCCGCCGACTCGGCCGGCTACGCCGCCTACGCCGCTGCCCGCACCAACCTCGCGCTACCGCAAACCGGACTTCTGCCCATCTCACCCCGCACATCCGATGGCCGCTCGTGGGCGCTCCACGCCGCCGTCCCGGAATTCCACAACCTTTTCGCCAGCGGCAGGGCCGCCATCCTCGGCAACGTCGGGACGCTCGTCTATCCCACCACCAAGGCGCAATACACCTCCGCCAGTGTGCCGCTCCCGCGCCAACTCTTCTCCCACAGCGACCAGCAGGTCCAGTGGCAGAACAGCGTGCCCGACAAACCCAGCTCGACCGGCTGGGGCGGCCGCCTCGCCGATTTGTTGAACACCTTTAACACCAGCGACGACATCTCCATGTCGATCAGCCTCGCCGGCGTGAATTACTTTCAAGTCGGCGCGAAGGTTGCGCAATACGCCGTCGGCACCGGGGGCGCCGCCACCTTCAGCGGGAGCACCGCGCGCAGCGGCAACGATTTCGTGCGCTACACGGCGCAGAAGGACCTCTTTGCCCAAGCGCAGCCCGGCTTGGTTGAGGCGGCGTTCGGCGGCCTTACCGGCAGCGCCATCGGCAGCGCGGATTTACTGAACAGCGTCCTCGCTGGCGTGGCCCAGCCCGTCACGGTTTTCCCCAACACGACCGCCGGCAACCAGCTCAAGATGGTCGCCCGCCTCATCGCCGCCTCGCCCAATCTCGGGCTGCGCCGCCAAGTCTTCTTCGTGCAGCTCGGTGGCTGGGATACGCACGCCGCCCAGCTCACCAACGCCACGCCCACTTCCGGCGCTCACGCCAACCTGCTCTCGCAGGTAAGCCAGGCGATGAACGCGTTCTACGACGAGACGGTCGCCCTCGGCATCGCCAACCAAGTCACTACCTTCACTGCCTCGGATTTTGGCCGCACCTATCGCTCCAACGGCGACGGCTCCGATCACGGCTGGGGCAGCCACCAACTGGTGATGGGCGGCGCCGTCAAGGGCGGCGATATCTACGGCAAGATGCCCACCCTCACCGTCAGCGGTCCCGACGACACCGCCCTCGGCCGCTGGATTCCCACGACCAGCGTCGATGAATATGCCGCTACGCTCGCCAAATGGTTTGGCGTCAGCGCGACCGACATGTCCACCGTCCTGCCCAACATCGGCCGCTTCCGGAATCCCGACCTCGGCTTCCTCGGCTGACGGCGCGGCGCTTTCTCGCCGCTGCCAAACCTCCGCTTCGGGTGCGGGGCGCAGACTCTTCTGAATCATGAAACGCGCCCTCATCGCCATCGTCGCCATCGCCATCGGCGCCTTTCTCGCCTGGCAATTTCTGCGCCCGCCCGAAACGAGCCCCCCTTCCAAAACTCCCTCCGCCGTCATTCCATCGAAAATCGAGAATCGAAATTCGAAAATCTCCGCCGCCCCCGTCGAGGTTTCCGATCTCGCCAAGGAACTTAATTCGCCCACCACCGACATCCGGGCTGACCTCCGCCTCGTCGCCAGTATTCTCGAAACCTTCCGCACGAACTTCCTTCAGACCGGCAATCCCGTCGGCTCCAACGCCGAAATCACCGCCGTTCTCACGGGAAAAAACCAACTCAGCCTCGCGCTCATTCCGGCCAATCACCCCGCGATCAACCGCGCCGGCGACCTCTGCGACCGCTGGGGCACACCCTTTTTCTTCCACGCCGAAAGCTCCACCAAGATGGAAATCCGCAGCGCCGGCCCCGACAAAAAAATGTGGAATGAGGACGACGTAATTCTGACGCCGTAATTCGGCAAAAGCGGAAAAATTGATCGGGGTTCACGGGCTTTCTGGAATAACCAGTTGCCCTCGGTGCTCCTCCACTTATCCTCCCTTTCGTCATGCTCCGCCGCCTTTTCACCCTGATGCTTGCGATCGCCTGCGCCTGCGCGCCGGTCCTAGCGGCCTCAGCACTGGCGCAACACGAGCCTGACACCTGCTGCTGCGCCGGAAAGTGCCCCTGCCCGCCCACCGATGCGATTCCCCCGCGGTCCACGGCAAACTACGTCACCCCGATCGCGTCCGCCGCGATTGAAGAGCAGGCAAAAGCCCGCCGGCCAGCCTCGCGCCATCTCCGCGCCGAGCGCCACAGTCTGATTTTCTCCGCGATTACACCGGCCGGCGCGCTCCGCGCGCAGCTGATTTTCTCGCCCGCTCCCAGTGTCGCGCTGTTTCAGGCGCACTGCAGCCTCCGGATCTGAACCGCTCCCGCGCGCCCACGCGTAGTGTGCCCAATCGTCGCCATCCCTTGCGCGGGATGAGTTCGCTATGATCGTTGCTCCCGTGCCGCACGCGGCGTCATCCACCCATCTCACCTCTTCCATTTTCCCTCTCCCATTTCCGCCCTTTCTCCCACCATGAAAAAATACCTAATCCTCACCGCCGTCCTACTCGGCGTTTCCGTCTTTGGCTTCGCCGCCGACGCCACAGCGACCAAGGCGGACGCCTATCCGCTTAAGACCTGCCTCGTGTCCGACGAACCGCTCGGCGGTCACGGCGACTTCATCGCCTACACTCACAAGGAGGCCGGCAAACCCGACCGCCTTTTGCGATTCTGCTGCGACGGCTGCATCGATGACTTCAAGAAAGAGCCGGCGAAGTTCCTCGCCAAGCTCGATGCTGCGGAGGCCG
>JBDSGI010000035.1:0-6524 GCA_039919035.1 Opitutaceae bacterium | reverse complement strand
GCTGACCAGAAAAACGTGGTTTTCGACCGCGCGCGCGCTGGCGAGGAGCGGATTGCAGCCCCACACGGGCCACGCGATGACTTCCGCGCCGCGCAGCGTGAGTTCCCGCGCCACCTCTGGAAAGAAGCCGTCGTAACAAACCATCAGGCCGAGCTTGCCAAAGCGCGTCTCGAACACCGGGTATGAGTGCCCCGGCTGGATGCCGCCCTCGATCTCACCGCGCGGCAGGGCGACCTTGCGGTATTTCCCCATCAGGTTGCCGTCGGAGCCGATCAGTGCGGCGACATTGTAGATCAGTGCGCCATCGCGCTCCAGCAGCCCGGCGACGATGTGCAGCCCGTGTTCTTTCGCCAGCGCGCCGAAATACTCGGTCGAAGGTCCGGGCACCGGCTCTGCGCAGTCCGCGTAGCTCCGGCGCATCGCATAATAGGTCAGCGTCTCCGGCAGCACGACGAGGTCGGCGCGCTGCCGGGCGGCCTCGGCAATGAGCGGGGCGAACTCGCGGCAATTTTCCATCGGCGATTTCCCGCCCTTGGGGCGATAGTGAACGGCGGCGAGCCGGACGACGCGCGACGGCGGCGGTTCAGTCTTCACCAGCGCGACCTCGCGCCACTCAACGCGGGCATGGCTGGCCCACTGTAGGTGCAACTCGATTACAGCGCGTTTGGCGGCAGGCGGTGCGCGATAGTGGCCGGAAATCTCCACCCAGCCATCGGCGAGTGCGGCGAGGTCGCCGGGATACTCCGGCTCGGCGGTCGGGCGGAAACCGGGCAGCACGCCGCGGACAAGCGGCTCCTCGGTCAGCACGGACCGGCCGGCGGCATCGCGCCACAGCACGCGCACGACCGCGCTGCGGCGCGGCGCGGCGAGTCCAGACACCTTCCTCCGCACGCTGAAGCGGTAGTGCTTGCCACCCTCCACCGCGAAATCCCGTTGCCACCAACCATGCAAGCCCTCGCGTGCATCGGCCTCGATCAGGAGGCCGGGGGCCGACCCACCTGCCCAGGCTGCTTCAACGGAAAATCGCGGCCTAATCTCCTCTCGTGGTGCGAGCGCCCGCCATTCCCCCGCTCCGACGACGATGCCAGCCTCCGCGGCGGGCGCTCGCACCCAGAGCCACGCCAAGGCGAGCATCAAGGTGATTCGTAGGGAAGACGCGCGCATGCGTCCGATCTGGGGCAAAAAAAATCGGGTGGCAAGGGCTCACACCCCCGCCACCCGATTTTGAGGAATTCAGATCAGAAGCGACCCTCGAGGCTGAGCGTCAACGTCGTGCCTTGGAGCCGGACTAGGTTCACTTGGTCATGCACGCCGCGATAGTAGCGTTGCGGCTCGTTGAAGAGATTTTGAATGCCAAGGTTGAGCGTCATGCTGCGCGGCAGGTTGTAGCGCAGGTTCACGTTGAACAAAGAGCGAGGCATCATGAAGCTGTTCCGCGAAGGCTGGGCAATGTTGTAGGCGCCTCGGATGCTCTCATCGGTGTAGTTATAATTGACCGACACGCCGAACTGCCGGTAGTCCCAGCCAAGATTGGCGTTGGCGGTGAACGGAATGAAACCGTTCACCTGATCGGTCTTCAGATAAACCCCCGGCGTGCCGTAGTCGCCGTGCGCCATGATTCGCGTGAAATTACCCGAGAACCGCAGCGTGCGCAGCACGCCCGGCAGGAAGCGGAAGGTCTGCACATACTCGACCTCCCAGCCCTGGGTGAAGGCGGAGCCAGCATTGGAGTTGGCGAGGATTTCGAAGCCCTCGTAGAGGCCGTTGAAGCCGTTCTCCGCGCCGACGCCGACGATGCCGATCAATTGGTTGCTGCGGACATAGTCGTCGAGCCGCTTGCGGAACCAGCCAACCTTGACGTAGCTCGCGGTGCCGAAGCTGTATTCGGCGGCGAAGTCCCAGTTTTTGGACTTGGTGGGCTTCAGCTCGGGATTGCCAAACGTAACTTGCTGCGCGTTCTCGTTGATGCCAAGACCGGCCACGGCATTGGCCAGCGAGGGGCGGGCCATGCCCGTGCTGTAGGACGCGCGCAGGCGGAGGTTGGCCGTGAGATCATACCACGTGTGCATGCTCGGGAAGTTCTCGGTGTATTCGCCGGCGTTCTTGACCGGGTTGAGGTAGTCGCGAATCGCGGAGCCCACCGGGTCGGCGGCCTGCTGCGCCGCGGTGCTGAGCGTGCGCGCGCGAACGTTGACCCGGCCGACTGTCACCGTGTTTTCGGACCGCACGCCGCCGAGATAACCGAAACGCCCAATCCTGCCGCTGATCTGGCCGTAGTAGCTGGTGATGGTCTCTTGGGTGCGGTTGGTGTTTTGAATGCGATTCTGGTTATAGAAATAGATGTCCTCCTGCCAGAGCGAGGGATCGACGAGGCGTCCGTTGTTGTAGAACTGCGCGCCTTCCCAATACGGGAGGTTGCGGCCGGTCTTCAGCTTGTCCCACGTGACGAAGTTCGGGATGTTGGGCAGCGCGTCGCGGCCGATGTAGCTCCAGCGGCGGCCGGCGCGGTAGAGCTCCACCTTGTGATCGCGGATGGAGTATCCGCCCTTCAGGAACGAAGGATATTCCTCGAAAAACGGCAGGCGGTATTTCACGTTGCCGCGCAGCTCGCGGACAAGGTCCACGTCAAGGTTACCGGAGCCGGTGCTCAGGCCGTTGACGGTCGGGCGCCAGTTCTTCGGGTTGGTGAAGTCGAGTCCGCCATTTTGGATAAAGCGCGGATATAGATCGTCCTGCGTGCGATCAAGGATCCAGCCCACGCCGGTCTCGCCGTTGGGACCGACGATGTTGTCGAGCGGGCTGGTGGCGGTGCCCGCCACGTCGTTGCGCCGACCGTTCGGGCCGATGAGCGGCACGTTGCCAATGCGGTTGGTGAGCGACGCCTCGTTACCCAGCGTGCGGTAGCGCGTGCGGCTCCAGAGCGCGGCCCAGTCAGTCTCGAAACGCCCGTAGGTGTGTTCGCCGCCGACATCAATGTGCCGTAGGCGCTGATCGCGCTGGATGTTGGTGGTGCCCTGATCCATGAGGGCGGTTGCGGTCGTGCCGGAGGTGGCGTTGGCCGCGGTGGGGAGGGCACGCACCACGGTGATGCGGTCGGTGAAACCGGGGGCGATGGCCGAGGTCGCAGTCACGGCGGAGGTCTGGCTGCCAGTGAAGGCGCGCATGTTGTATTGGCGGCGCATCGGCTCCGGCGCGTTGTTCACGACAATGTTCAGCTTGAGCAGGTCGTTGCGACTAAGGCGAAAATCGAATTTCGAACTGATGCTGCGCTGCTTGCGGACGTTGAAATTATCCCGCGTGCGGTAATCCCAGAGGTAAGCGGGCTGGCTGTTCGTCTGCTGGAAATCACGATCGGTCTGGTAAACGCCAAAGGCGTTTTCGGTGTAGAAAGCGTTGACCGACACCGCGAGATTTTCCCGCTCGGCCCCGAGGATCGAGAACTTCTCGGTGTATTGGACGTTGAACAGGGCGTGATTGCGGTGTTGCTCGCGCAATGGGATCTGCTCGGTGAACGAAGGCGCGGTGCGATACTGGAAGTTGTAAGACAGGCGGCGCTTCTCGCGCATCGAGAGCGGCGAGCGCGTCTTGAAATTTACGCTGCCGCCGAGCGAATCCACGGGCATGTCCGGCCGCTGACCCTTCGTGAGTTCCAGCGACTCAAACATCGCGCCCGTGAACGCCGTCATGCGCGTGTTGCGGTTTTGCGCGCTGAACGACGACATCATGCCGCCGTCGATCATGATCGAAGTCGTGCCCGCGCCCATGCCACGCACGCTAATCTGCTCGACGACTTCGTCGCCGGGATCCGCAAACGTGACGCCGGGCAGCCGGATGGCCAGCTCGGTAGCATTCATGTTCGGCAGGTCAGCGAGCGCGTCCATCGACGCGACGCTCTTTAGGTTGTCCGCATTGCGCTGCTGGGTCAGCGCGGAGGCCTGGCCGGCCTTCTCGCTCGCCACTTTAAAGGCATCGAGCATCAGCACCGAGCTGCTCATGTCGAAGTTGCGAATGACGGCCTGTCCCGCCGCAACCGGAACTGAAATCCGCTGGGTGTCCAAGGCAGTATAGGTGACGACCAGCTCGTGGGTTCCCGCCGGGAGGCCACTGATCAGGAACCGGCCGGTGTTGTCGACCAAAGCGCTGCGATTAAGTGATGGAATCTCGACCTTGGCCCCGGTCAGGCCGTTGCCGGTGGTTTTGTTAGTGACGATACCACTTATGACGCCGGTGCCGCTTTCGGCGGCCGTGGCGAGCTTGGGTGCGGTGGCCGCCAGCCCAAGGGCCAGCGCCGTCAGGCAGAGAAATCCGGCGTGCAGGGAACGACGGATGCGCGATGTTTCGGGTTTTGTGATCATGGTTGGGTTTTGCTCAGGACGTGGGGCGCGGATTCTGGGAAACGCACCGGGGTTGGTCAGCTATCGTGTTCACCGATGGCAGGTCGCGTTCAGAAATCCAGCCGAGAATTCCGCCTTCACGAAAATGGCTTGAGCGGGGGGCGTGTCATCATGCTCGACGCCGGAAGCGTCCCCGCGCCTTACTCGTCAGAAAGTTCTTCCTATTCGTGCCGGCTCCCGTTGTTTCACCGCTCGGCATGTCGCGCCTTAATTTCACCCTCGAACGAGAAGCTTCCGGTTCCCAGGCGCGGGCCGCGCGGTTTGAGACGCTCCACGGCGAGGTCCAGACCCCGATCTTCATGCCGGTTGGCACGCAGGCGACCGTGAAGGGGCAGACGATTCACACTTTGAAAGCCGTCGGCGCGCGCGTGCTGCTCGCGAACACGTTTCACCTTTTGCTGCGGCCGGGTCCGGAGGTTTTCAAGAAAGTCGGCGGCATCCACCGGTTCATGAATTGGGACGGCCCCGTGCTCACCGACTCGGGCGGATTTCAGATTTTCTCGCTGCCGGGTTCGCGACGGATGACGGAGGACGGCGCGACGTTTCAGAGCTACGTCGATGGCGACCTGCACCTCCTCTCGCCGGAGAAAAGCATCGCCATGCAACGCGCCATCGGCAGCGACATCATGATGGTGCTCGACCAGTGCGTGCCCTCGACCGCGCCCTACGCGGAAGCCGAGGCGGCCATGCAGCTCACGCATCGCTGGGCGCAGCGTTCGCTAACGGCGCGCGGCGATTCGCCGCAAGCGATGTTCGGCATCGTGCAGGGTGCGTGTCACCCGGACCTGCGGAAAAAAAGCGCGGAGTTTCTGCGCGCCTTGCCCTTCGACGGGCTCGCGATCGGCGGCCTCGCGGTCGGCGAAACGGCGGAGCAGCGCTACGAGTTCACCGGCCTCGCCGCCTCGTATCTGCCGAAAAATCTCCCGCGCTACCTGATGGGTGTCGGCATGCCGCTCGACCTCCTCGAAGCGGTGCATCGGGGCGTCGATATGTTCGACTGCATCATCCCGGCGCAGCTCGCCCAGCGCGGCACCGTGTTCACGACCCAAGGCAAACTCCACCTGCGCCGCGCGGTGTATAAATTCTCCGAAGAACCGCTCGACCCCGCGTGCCGTTGTCAGGCCTGCCGCGACCACAGCCGCGCCTACCTGCACCACCTGATCAAGTCCGACGAGCTGCTCGGCTGGCACCTGCTGGCGATCCACAACCTCTCCTTCTATCACAACCTCATGCGCGGGATGCGTGAAGCCATTCTGGCCGGCACCTTTCTCGACTTCTACGAGCGGATGCGACCCGAACTCGCGCGCACCGATTCCGAAAACCCCAGCGTGAAGCCGAAACCCGCCAAGGCGTTTCACTTCCCGCGATTCGGTGACTACGAGATTCACCGTTCACCGGAGGGATTTAACAGTGTCCGCCAAATCAGCTCGGGCGAGGTCATGCACTCGGTCAACCACCCCGAAGACGAAGCGAACCGGCTCTACGTCGAGCAATCGGCGCTCGCCGTCCGACTGAGCGCGGGCGATGCCACGGCGGACGAACTTGTAGTGTGGGACGTGGGCCTCGGCGCCGCGAGCAACGCGATGGCTGTGCTGCGCTGCTTCGAACGCTGCCTCGTCCAGGAATCCGGCGGCACGCTCCGGCCGCTGCGCCTCGTGAGCTTCGAACGCGATCTCGATCCGCTCCGACTCGCCGCCGGCCACGCGGGATATTTCCCGCACGTCCGCCACGGGGCGCCGAAGACGATTCTGGCGCAGGGCCATTGGGCTCACGAATCCGGCGGGATGCGCTGGGAACTGCGCCACGGCGATTTCCTCGAACTCTTCGCCGCCGCGCCGGCACCCGACGTAATTTTCTACGATCCGTTTTCCTTTAAGACGAATTCCGTGCTCTGGACCACGGAAACCTTCGCGCGCCTCCGGGCCGCGTGCGCGTCGAAGTCCGCCGAACTCTACACGTATTCGGCGGCCACCGTCGCGCGGGTCGCGCTGTTGGGTGCGGGTTTCTTTGTCGCGGAAGGCGTCGGCTCCGGCCCCAAGGCCGACACGACCATCGCTTTCACGCGGCCTGACGGCGCAAGCAATCACCCTCGCCCGCCCCGCCTACTCGGGGTCGAGTGGCTGGCACGCT
>JBDSGI010000034.1:0-10209 GCA_039919035.1 Opitutaceae bacterium | reverse complement strand
GGTAGAGTTCGTCGCGGGCGCGGGTGACGGCGACGTAGAAGAGGCGGCGCTCTTCCTCGACGTCGCCGGCTTCGATCGCGCGGCGCAGCGGGAAGCTGCCGTCGGCGAGGCCGATGAGGAAGACGGCAGCGTATTCGAGGCCCTTGGCTTGGTGCACGGTCGTAAGGCGGAGCGCGTCGGCGTCGGGATCGGCGGAGCGGTCGCTCGTCTCGGAGTTGAGGAGCATGACTTGGGTCAGCAGCTCGTGCATGTCGTCGTAACGGCTGGCGAATCCGATCATGGATTTCAGGTCGTCGAGGCGGGAAACGTAGTTGGCGAATGCGCCCTTGAGGTAGTCGCCATACCAGCCGTCGATGGCGATCTCGACGGCGTTGTGGGGCTTCATCGTGCGCATCATCTCCTTCACTTGCTGGAGCGAGGCGACGAACTTGGGCCACTCTTCCTTCGCGTCCTTCGGCACGCGGGAGGCGACGTCGTCGGTGGCGAGGGAGTCGAGGAAATCCTGCTTCATCAGCTTGGCATGCTCAAGCGCGGCGGCGTGGAGTTTCTGGGCGTTCTTGTCGCCGACCTTGGGGAGCAAAATCGCGACGCGGTTCCACGCGGCGATGTCGGCCGGGTTGTAAACGACGCGCAGAAACGCCACGAGGTCGCGGATATGGGCCTGTTCGAAGAAGCGCACGCCGCTCGTGATCTGGTAGGGAATCTGGAGGCGCGAGAGCTCAAGCTGGATGTCGAGCGCGTGAAAATGCGCGCGGTAGAGGATGGCGATGTCGGCGAGCGAGCAGCCCTCGTCGACGAGGCCACGAACGCGTTGCACGATGAACTGCGCCTGCTCGCGGCCGTCCATCGTCTGCACGAAGTAGGGCTTCTCAGAGTTGGCGCGGTGCGGCTTTAGTTCCTTCTCAAAGGCGCGCCCCTTCGGCTGGGCGAGCAACACGCCGTTGGCGAGGGCAAGGATCTGCGGCGTCGAGCGGTAATTCGTCTCGATGCGGTGGATGACAGTGCCGGGATGCCGGTCGGGAAAGGTGAGGATGTTTTCCACATTGGCGCCGCGCCACGTGTAGATGCACTGCGCGTCGTCGCCGACGGCCATCACTTTGTGATGTGAGCCGATGAGATCGACGATCTGGGACTGGAGGACGTTGGTGTCCTGGTATTCATCCACGAGGACGTGGCGGAAGCGGTGCGCGAAATACTCGGCGGTCTGCGGCGATTTTTTCAGGAGGTCGAGCCAGTGCTCGAGCAAGTCGTCGTAATCGAGGACGCTGGCTTCGCGTTTCTTCGCGGCGTATTTCTGGGCGAAGTTTGGCAGTCGCTCGATGACGCCCTCGTGTTGCGGGAAAAAGCGCTGCACGGTCTCCGAAAGCGGCAACTGGGTGTTGCGCGACATCGAGATGATCGAGTGCAGCGGGCCGGCTTTGGGGTGGGTCTTGTCTTTGAAGAAGGTGCGGTCGCTTTCCTCGACGGCATCGCGCAGCACGCCCTCGGATTCCTCGGCGTCGAGGATGGTGAAGCTGCGGGGCAGCCCAATCGCCTCGCCGTGCATGCGGAGGGATCGGTGGCCGATACTGTGAAAAGTGCCGCCCCAAAACCGCCCCGGCTCGACGCCGGTAAGCTCGTGGACGCGATGGAGCATTTCCTTCGCGGCCTTGTTGGTAAAGGTCAGGAGGAGAATTTCGCCCGGCCGCACGCCCTGCGAGAGCAGGTAGGCGACGCGATAGGTGAGCGTGCGGGTCTTGCCCGAGCCGGCGCCGGCGAGCACGAGGAGCGGCCCGGGAGGCGCAGTCACCGCCGCGAACTGTTCGTCGTTGAGTTGCGCACGAAAATCGATCGGCGGAACGCCGGTGGTGGCATAGGGAGGCTGGGCGTCGGGCGAAAAGTCCATGAAGGCGAGCGCAGATGGCCGCAAGAACGCGCGACCGGCGCAAAGGAAAACTTTCGTGAGGCACGTGCGGACTTGCCCACGCCGGAGGAATCAGCCCAGCTGGGAAAATGATTTCTGCTGGCCGCGCCTCCGCCTGCGTCGTTGCCGTTGGGCTGCTCTTCGCCGCTACCGCCGTCGCCCAAATCGGCGACAACGCGGATAAGCCCGGAGCGGTGCAGTTGCCCATCGTGCCCGCCGACCGCATTCCCGCCGCGCCGGCGCTCACGCCGGAGCAGGCGATGAAATCCTTCACGCTCGCGCCGGGCATCAAACTGGAACTCGCCGCCGCCGAGCCGCTCGTGCAGGAGCCCGTCGCGATCGCATTCGCGCCGGACGGCCGGATGTTCGTCGTGGAAATGCGTGGCTACATGCCGGACCTTGATGGCAAGGGCGAAGACCAGCCGGTGGGCCGCGTTTCCGTCCTGCGCGATACCAATGGCGACGGGCGCTACGATACCTCAACCGTGTTTGTCGATGGACTCGTCCTGCCGCGCGCGATCGCGGTCGTCGGCGACGGGCTGCTCGTTGGCGCGCCGCCGGAGCTGGTATTTTATCGCGACACGAACGGTGACGGCAAAGCGGACTCAAAGGAGATCGTTGCCACCGATTATGGCGTGCGCGTCGATCCGAATCGGCCGCACCTCGCCAATCCTGAACGCGCACCGAACAGCCTGCTCTGGGCCTTTGACAACTGGATCTACAGCGCGGCCTACACGAAAAAATTCCGCTACGTGAACGGCAAGTGGGAGACGGGAGTGACGACTTTCCGGGGCCAGTGGGGTCTGACGCAAGATGACTTCGCCCGGCTCTATCATGGCTCGAACAGCGATCATCTGCGGGTGGACGTGATTTTTTCGGACTATCTCCAGCGCAACCCCAACCATCCGCGGCTGGCCGGCACCAACGTAAACGCCGCCGAGAACCAGTTCGTATGGCCCGTCCGCGTAAACCCGGGCATCAACCGCGGCTATCGGCCTGAGATGTTGCGCGATGGCCGGCTCAAGGAATTCACCGCCGCCTGCGGCATGTTTATCTATCGCGGGGATTTGCTCCCGGAGTTTTATGGCAACGCCTTCGTCGCGGAACCGTCGGGAAATTTTGTGCGACGCTCCGTGGTCGCATCCGAAAACGGCACCGTCCGCAGCCGCAACGCCTACGCGGCCGAGCAACGCGAGTTCATTGCCTCGACCGACGAGCGGTTTCGCCCCGTGAGCTTTGCGACTGGTCCCGATGGCGCGCTCTACATTGTCGATCTCTACCGCGGCGTGCTCCAGCACCGCATCTCGCTCACGAGCTACCTGCGGAAGCAAAGCGAAGATCGTGGCCTTGCCGATCCGCAGCACCTCGGCCGCATTTATCGCGTGGTTCCGGCGGACCGGCCGGCGCCGCGCGTCGCGGCCATTGCGCCGATGAAAGCCGCGGAGTGGGTTGCGAAGCTCTCGCATCCCAACGCGTGGTGGCGTGAGACCGCGCAGCGCATTCTCGTCGAGCGACCGGACCAGGGCGTCGTGCCCGCCGTGCGGGCTGAGGCGCTGAAGGGCACGCTGCCCGCCGGCCGCGCCCAAGCCCTATGGACCCTTGAAGGCATGGGTGCGCTCGATGCCGCCAGCGTGCTGGCAGGCCTCGGCGATTCGGAACCGGTGGTGCAAGTGGCGGCGTTGCGGCTGGCCGAGCGTTTCCCAACTGACGCGATTCGTGAAGGCATCCTGCGGCTGGCGCGATCGAACGCAGCGGACGTGCGCTTGCAGGCGGTGCTCTCGCTCGGCGCATTCAACTCGGCCGACTTGGACGTGATTCTGGCGGAGGTGGCGCGGACGAGTCCGGCGAATGTTTTCCTGCGTGACGCGTTTTTCAGCGGTCTGGGCGGCCGCGAACTGCCCTTGCTGGAAAAATTGCTCGGCATTCCGGCATGGACGGCGGATGACGCGGAAGTCGGAAAAATTTTGACTGGACTTGTCCGCGGTATTTTCGGGAGCCGCGATCCGCAAGCGGTGGAGCGCGTGCTGGTCCTCGCGACGAAAGCGGGCGGCAAGCGAACCATCGCGTTGTTGGACGGGCTCGGGCCCGTGACCGGTGGCTCCCGGCGACCAGTCTCGCTGGCAAGTCAGCCAGCGGCTTGGCTCGAATTGGAAAAGAACCCCACGGCAAAAGCCCGACTGGCCCGGCTAAAAGACGCGGTGGTGTGGCCCGGCAAGGCGGGAGTGACAGCCGTGGCGGCGGGAGAGCCGCTGTCCGCCGAGCAGCAGAAACGTTTTGAAAATGGCCGGGCGCTCTTCACGGCGGTTTGCGCGGCGTGTCACCAGGCGACCGGACGCGGCCTGGACGGGCTGGCGCCGCCGTTGCTCGATTCCGAGTGGGTGCTTGGTTCGCCGGAGCGCAACGTGCGCATCGTGTTGCATGGCGTGCGCGGCCCGATCACGGTCTTGGGTCGGGTTCACACCGGCGACATGCCAGCATTTGGTGCGGCGTTAAACGATGAGCAAATTTCTTCTATCCTTACCTACCTGCGGCGCGAATGGGGCCATACCGCGGCGCCGATCGATCCTGGGCAGGTGGCGGCAATTCGAGCCGTAACTGCAGGACACAGTGATGCCTGGAGTCCGGAGGAATTGAAACTCATCCCATGAAAGCGGAGACTTGCGGAGTTGCTCTCGCATTGTTCGGGTGGCTGCTCGTGCCTGCCGCCGAACGCCTTGATCGCGAAAACCTGCTGCTGTTTCGTGCGACGTCGGATCGCGTTGCACCGGTGACGACGATCGCCGACTGGCAAAAGCGTCGCGCCGAAATTCTTGCCGGTATGCAGGCGGTGATGGGGCCGCTCCCGGGCGCGGCGAAGCGCGGGCCGCTGGAGGTGACGATTGAGCGCGAGACGGATTGCGGGAGCTATGTGCGCCGCGAAATTACCTACACGGCAGAGCCGGGCGGGCGGGTGCCGGCCTACTTGCTCATCCCGAAGGCGGTGCTCGCCGGGCGGTCGCGTGCGAGCGGTGTGCTGGCCGCCATGCCGACGAACAACGCCGAGGGCAACCGCCCGGTCGTGGGGCTTGGCCAGCCCGGCGCGAAACCGGGTCGCAACTACGGCGAGGAATTGGCGCAACGCGGATTCGTGGTGATCGCGCCGCCTTATCCGCACCTCGGCGACTACCGGCCCGACCTCGCCGGTCTCGGCTATGCGAGCGGCACGATGAAGGCGATCTGGGACAACATCCGCGCGCTCGATGTGCTCGCGGCGACGCCCGGCGTTTCGCCGAATGGATTTGGCGCGATCGGGCATTCGCTCGGTGGGCACAACTCGATCTTCACGGCCGTCTTTGACGAACGCATTAAGGCGGTCGTGTCGAGTTGTGGCTTCGACTCGTTCAGCGACTATTACGCGGGCAAGCCGGACGTGTGGCGCGCCGGCCAGGGTTGGACGCAACCGCGTTACATGCCGGCGCTCGCGGGTTATGCGGGTCGCCTGCGCGAAATTCCTTTCGACTTCTCCGAGTTGATTGGCGCGCTGGCACCGCGGGCTTTCCTCGCGCTGGCACCTAAGCGCGATGCCAATTTCCAGTGGCAGAGCGTCGACCGAATGATCGCGGCGGCGCGGCCGGTGTTTCAGCTCCACGGCGTGCCCGAGCGGATCGACGTGGCGCATCCGGACGTCGAGCACGACTTCACGCCCGAGATGCGGGCGCAGGCGTATGCCTGGTTGGAGCGTTTCCTGAAGTAAGGGAAAATGCCGGGAGGGGGCTACGCGACAAAACCGAGGTCGGCCGTGGCGAAGTTGGTGAGGTTGGGAAACACCGAGGGCATGGCCTCCGGCGTGACGCCAAACCAACGCGCGAACGTGCCGCCAAATTGATCGAGCGAAGTCGTGGGGATAAGCACGCCGCGGGAGCCGGTGTCGTCAGGGCCGCTGAGCGACAGCGACGGAAACGTGCCGTAGAGATCGCCGCCCCGCACGGCGCCGCCCATGACGAGTTGGTGATTGCCCCAGCCGTGGTCGGTGCCGGAACCGCTGGGCTGGAGCGTGCGGCCAAACTCACTCGCGGTAAACGTCGTGACCTGATCGGCGACGCCCATTTCGGCAGTGGCGCTGTAAAACGCCGCCATGCCATCGGCGATCTGGCGCAGCAGGTCCATGTGCGCCCAGCTTTGACTGGAGTGCGTGTCGAAACCACCAAGCGCGCAGAAGAAAACCTGCCGGCTCATGCCCGTGGCGGCGCGCAGACGGATGATTTGGGCGACCTGCTTTAATTGCTGCCCAATGTTGGTGCCGGGAAAAACCGTCGCGACGCTGCCGCTGCCGAGCCCACTGAGCATGCCGTTGAGTTCGATCCCGTCGGCGCGCACGTCGTTCGCGGCCTGCACGAGTGAAAGCCCGCTGTTGAACGTCACGATTTCCTGAAGCGCCCTTGCTTTCGCGGCGGCGGCACTGGCGGGCCAGGCGGTCAGCCCATCCGCGCTGAGATCGAACCCGGGAATGAGGCTCGTGGATTGCACGACATTGCCGGAGCAGAACAGCGCAGAGCCAGCCACGGAAATGGCGGGCGGGAAAGTGGAGGTGGCATTCAGCGCGCGTGTCGCGTCGGCGATTCGGCCAGCCCAACCCGAACCGCCGGAGCCGTTGGCATCACCTGCCTGCATGGACAGGACTTGGTCGGAGTGAGAAAACAAGTTGGTGGGCAGACCGACGGTCGCGCCGAGGTATTGGGCGCGAGTGGTTGGGCGCACGAGCATCCCGACGTTGGCGACGGCGGCGAGTTTGCCCTGAGCCCAGAGCGGGTGGATGGCGGCGAGCCCGCCGTTTAGGCCGTAGGGCGTGCCGTCGCGCGCGTTTACGGCCAGCACCTGCGTGTTGCCGTCGGGCAGGGCGAGTGACCCGCGCGCGGCCCGGTAGGCATTCAGTTCCGGACCGGCGAGCGGCACGAGCATGTTGTGGCCGTCGTTGCCGCCGAGCAGGAAAATACAGACGAGCGACTTGTAGTCGGATGGACTGGACGGCGACGCTTGCGCGTGCGCGCTGATGCCACCGAGCCGGCCGAGCCCCGTCGCCGTGGCGAGCAGGCTGGTTTTTTGGAGAAAGCTGCGGCGGGAAAGAGCGTGACGATGATTCATGGGATGAAGCGACGGCGGTTCAGTATTGGACGGCGTAGTAACCCGAGAGGGCCGTGAGGTAGAGGGCGGTGCGGGCTTTGCTGAGCGCGTCACTTTGGGCATTGATGGCGTTGGCGAGGCTCTGGCGCATGACGTCGGGCATTCGTCCGTAGAGCAGAGTCTGGTCGACGGCATCGATCAGCGCGACGGGGTTGCCCGCCAGCGCGACGAACGGGGCAATATCTATGGGGAAATCAGAGCCCGGATTCGAAAGAATCTGCCAAAACAGGTTGCCGCGCAGCACCGCCTCGGTCGGGCCGTAGATTTGAAATTCCGGTCCGATCAGCGTGGAACGGGGAATGCGGAAGAGGGGGGAGTAGTAGCCAAAGACGGAAGCGGGCGCGAGTGGCGTCTGGCTCATGCGACTGAAAGTCCACGCCTGGACGTTGGTCGGTGAAATCGATCCGCCGAGGGCGCGCGTGAACGCGACAACGTTATAGATTGGGTCTTTGAGCCGGCCGGAGTTGGCCGTCGCGATATCGTCGCGGGCTTCGGTGTCCGTGAGAATCGCGCGCACCACGGCGCGCAGATCGCCGCGGACTCCGGCACCGTTGTCGGCAAACACTGCAGAAATGCGCGCGATGTAACCAGGCGTCGGGTTGCTCTTCACCAGCGCGCGAATGAGACGCGTGGCGACAAAGGGGCCGGTGTTTTGATGATTGAACAACCAGTCGAGCACGCCCGCCATGTCCGCGACGGCGGATTGCCCGGCGGGCAAGGTGAGTCCGACGAGAGCCTTGGCACCCGTCGCGTGGTTTACTTCGCGCGGTTGCAGCGGCCCGGAGAAATTTTCCCAGTTATTGTTGCCCGGACCGGGAAAGGTCCAGCCGGTGAGCGCAAGCGCGACCTGCTGCACCGTGGATTGATCGTAGGCGCGGAGGGGATTGCCCTGCGCGTCAAGCTGACGGGAGCCGTCGGGATTCAGGGAGTAAAGCCCGATGGTGAACAGCTGCATGAGCTCGCGGGCATAGTTCTCGTTGGCCGCGCTGCCAGCGGTGGGCTTGTTGCTATTGGCGAGATCGAGATACTTGCCCATCTGCGAACTCTTCGAGATCTCATCGAGCAAGGCGCGGTAGTTACCGAACGCATTTCGACTGAGGATTTGGAGATAGGGCACGATCTCATCCGGATAGATATTCTTGTTCGCCGAGATCACGATGATCTGGCCGAGGGCGTTGGCGACGCGCTGGCGGAGTTGATCGGGAGCGGCGGAGAGGCGGTTGAGGTATTGCGACTGCACTACGCCCATGCTCATCGAGCCGGGATTGGCAATCGGCGTCTCGGGCAGCGCGAACTGCTCGTCGAGCCAAGCGTTGACGCCGAGGGATTGGACTCGCGCTAGTTCGATGGGTGTCGGGCCATAGCCGGCCTGTTCGAGTAGCCGGGCGGCCGCCAAGTTCGCGGTGCCCGGGCCGGAGTCACCTTCCGGCGGGGATGAAATCGCGGCGACGGCGGCGCCATTCGCGACGACATCAGCCGCGCTCGTGGCGCGGATGGTGACAGTCGCGGGGCTGGGAGTGACGGCGGGCGCGGTGAAAAGACCGTGGCTGGAAATCGTGCCGATGGTCACGTTGCCACCGGGGACGCCGTTTACGCTCCACGAGACCGCCACGTTCGCCGATCCCGTGACGGACGCGTTGAACTGCTGCGTTGCGCCGTTGGTGAGGGCGACAGACGAGGGCGTGATCGTCACGCTGACAGAGGGTGGCGGGGGCGGAGGCAACACGGTGACCGTCGCAAGACCCACCGCGCTGGGACTGGACATGCTCGTGGCTTGAATGGTCACCGTTGATGGCGCGGGGGGCAGCGAGGCGGGGGCGGTGAAAAGGCCACTTGGGGAAACGGTTCCCACGGTGGCATTGCCTCCCGCCATGCCATTGACCGACCAAGTAACGGCCGTCTCAGCCGCGCCGGTGACGGTGGCGACAAAATTTTGGGTGGCTCCAACGGCAACTCGGGCGGTAGCAGGACTGATGGCGACCGACGTCATCGGTGCGGCCGAGACGCTCAGCATGACGGGCGAACTGGTGGTCCCACCGAGTCCGGTGTTTACCACCATGATTGGAACACTGGTCCCAGCTTGGGCGTGTAATGCTGTTCCGCTGGCCTTGAGACCAGTCGCCGAAACGAGTGTAGTGGTAAGCGGCACGTCCCCGAAATTGACCACCGAACCGGCATGAAAGTTCGCCCCGTTGAGACTGATTGTGAAGGGGCCGGGGGGGACGGTCTTCGGCGAAATACTCCACAGTTGAACGGGCGGTTGAGTAATCGTGAGCGTCGCCGCATTTGATTTGCCGGGGTAGGCAGTGCTGGTCGCGCGCACGGCAATGCTGTTCGCCGCAGGAATTACCGCGGGGGCCCGGTAAAGGCCACTCGACGACACAGTCCCGTAGGTGGAATCGCCGCCGGCGACGCCGTTGACGGACCAGATGACAGTGTTTGGGCTCAGCGGCACATAGGCGGTGAGCTGACGCGAGCTACCCACGGTCACGCTGCCGCTGCTATAGACGGTAATTTGCTGCGCGTGGGCGGCGGCGATTCCTAATATCGCGGCCAGCGCGCCGAGGAGGGCGTTCGTCATGATGCCCTTGAATTGCACCAAGCGCGAAACCACAAGTTTTCATCGGTAAAACTAAGCTGAATACAGCCCGACTGGTGATCGCGTGGGTATGGACACGCCACGTGCTACGTGGGCACCATCGTCGAAACCACCGCGACCGCTTTGGCCACGAGGGTCAGTTCGCTTTCTTCTTGGCGGCGCCGACGCGGCCAGGTTCGCGCGTGCCTTTGCCCGTGCGCTTGGTCAGTGAGTCGCCCAAGTCCTCGCGAAAGGTTTCCGCCAGGGCGAGCAGCCGTCGCACTTCTTCGGGATGAGTGGCCGCGAGATCCCGGCTCTCACCGATATCGGCCCGTAAATCATAAAGGCGCGCGGATTCGTTTTTGGCGCTCTCATATTTCGCCGGGATCCCATCCCGGCCGCCCGAACGACCAGCGAGCGTTCTAAACGTATGGGGGAGGATCAATTTCCACCGGCCATCGCCGGTCACGACGGCTTGCAGTTCGTTCTGGGCATACCAAATGCCATACCCCGCATGCGGATTGGTGGCACCGGCGCGGTGGGAGAGCAGCGGCCAAACGTCGAGCCC
>JBDSGI010000033.1:0-4784 GCA_039919035.1 Opitutaceae bacterium | reverse complement strand
GCCGCGATTTTATCCGGCCATTCCACCGCCATGCACCACGGCGAAAGCATGAAGTCGGCGAGGAGCAGGTCCTCCACTTGTCGCGCGTGTTCGAGCCGGTAGGCGTCGAGGTGGAGGAGATTGGTGCGGCCGCGATGGAGCGTGAAGATGTTGAAGGTCGGGCTCGTCACCGGCTCGGTAATGCCGAGCCCGCGTGCGAGGCCCTGCACAAACGTCGTCTTGCCCACGCCCAGATCGCCGTGGAGTGCCAGGGTTGCTTCGGGCGGCAGGGCAGCGGCGAGCTCGGCGGCGAGGGCTTGCGTCTTCGCCGCGCTCTCGGTGACAACGCCCGCGCGCAGTCTATTGTAGATGCTCGTAGCCACGGTAGTCTCCGAGGGTGATGGCGCCTGGCGGCAACCGGTCCGCCGCCGCGAATTGTCCGATGCGGGTCAACCGCGTGCGGGGAAAAGCGCGCCGCCAGTCGCGGCGAAATTTTTCTTCATCGCTGCGCCGCGCGAGCGCGAAGGCGAGTTCGTAGTCTTCGCCATCGCATAGCGCCCCCCGCACACCGGCGCCCGATCGTCTCGGCAACGCGGTTGGATCGAGGGCGGCTTCGGTGTGGGGCGGCGTGAGCGCGCGGAGGTCCTTCGCCAAGCCGTCGCTGACATCCATCATGGAGCGCACGTCCTTTTGGCGCGCAAGCCAGCGGCCTTCCGCGAGGCGTGGTCTGAACCGGAAATGATGCCCGCTCGCCAGGCTCCCGCCGAGGACGCCGGTGACGTAGATGGCGTCGCCGGCTTTGGCGCCGACACGCGTGAGGATGCGCGGCCCCGTGGCTTCACCCAGCAGGGTAAGGCTCGCCGCGAAGACGCCATCGGCTTGGGCGATATCGCCGCCGACGAGGGCGACTTCGAACTTGCGCGCGCACCCGCCTAGGCCGCGGTAAAACTGTTCGAGCCAGGTGACGCTGGTCTTCCCGTCCAAGGTCAGCGCTAGCACTGCCGCCACCGGGCGGCCGCCCATCGCCGCGATGTCGCTCAGGTTTCGTTTGAGGAGTTTTTCCGCCACGCCGCGGGGGGGAATCGTGGCGTCGAAATGCCGGCCGAAGATCACCGGGTCCACGGTGATAAGCTGTCGCCCACGCGAGGGCGTCAGCACCGCGCAGTCGTCGCCGATGCCGAAGGGCGTGCTCGGCGACGCCGAGCCGAGCCACCCGCGGATCGCCGAGATGAGCCGGGCCTCGCCCCAACCGGATACAGACTCGCGCCGATGTTTCGCGAAGGGATGCATGGCCTACCTGTCGATCCCGGAGAGCACGACCAACACGGTGTTGAGGTTAAACAGGGCGTGCGCGACGATCGGGGTGCCGATGCGGCCGGTGCGTTCGTAGGCGAGCGAGAAAATCACGGCCAGGACCAGCAGCGGAGGCAGACTGGCGAGTCCGCTGAGCGTTTTCCAATTCACATGCAGTGCGGCGAAAAACAATGCCGGCAAAACCAAGGCCAGCGCGCGCGGAATACGGGTGCGCAGGTAGCGAAACACTCCGGCCCTGAATACCAGTTCCTCGGTGAGCGGGGCCACGAGCACGGCCAGCCCGATCAACATGGCCAGCAACCAAGGGGTGTCGGCGCGGGCAAACATGCCGATGAGGTCCTGCTTGTCGACGGGCAGGCCGGCGGCGCGCACCAGGAACTCGGATAATTTTGCGGTGACCACCAGCACGGGCAGCGCGATCGCGAAAGTAGCCGCACCCGACCAGAACACCGTGGCGAAGCCGTGGCCTTTTTCGGAATTATGCGCGCGGCGCACGACTGCGGACAGCAACACCCCGCCCAGCATGCCGAGCTGCGCGGCGGCACCGGTGACGATGGTCACGGCATCGCCGGCGAGTCCCGATGAACGCGCCAGCGGCGCCGCCACGATGGCGAGAAAAAAGCTGCCTCCCAGCACCAGCAAGGTGAAGGTCAAAAATTCTTCCAAGCGGATATCCCACGGCGGCAGCGATGCGGGTCGCAGGGCGGACCGGGCGGCCGGACTGAGGGCATGTTGCCAAAGCAACACGCAGCCTACTACGATCAAAGTGAGTTCGACGGTGCCGACGGCGATGAAGGCGGACGATGGCATGCGGTGGATGGCGGCGACCGCCGGGCGATCCTAGGGGGCAGCAATCTTGCCATCGGCGTATACAATCCGCCCCCCCACGACGGTCGTCTTCACGCGGCCGGTGAGAGTTTGGCCGGACCACGGCGAGTTGCTGGACTTGCTGAAGCCCGCCTTGGCGTCGTAGCGCCATTTCTCCGCTGGATCGAAGAGACAGATGTCGCCGTCGGTTCCTGCGGCGAGCGTGCCGCCCGGCAGTTTCATAAGATTCGCCGGCCGGCGCGTCATCAGATCGATGACGTAAGGGAGCTTGAATTTGTTTTGGCGCACGAGGATATCGAGCGTCACGGGCAGCGCGGTCTCGAGGCCGATGATGCCGTTCGGCGCGTAGTCGAATTCCATGTCCTTTTCATAATCCGTGTGCGGCGCGTGATCGGTCGCGATGATGTCGAGCGTGCCGTCGCGCAACCCGTCGATCAGCGCACGGCGATCGTCCTCGGTGCGCAGCGGCGGGTTCATCTTGAGGTGCGTGTCGTAGCCCGCGAGCAGATCGTCGGTGAGCGCGATGTGGTGGGGCGAGGCCTCGGCGGAAATGCGCGCGCCGCGCTGCTTCGCGCGGCGGATGACATCGACGGAAAATTTCGACGAGATGTGCTGCAGGTGGATGTGCGCGCCGGTGTATTCTGCTAGGATCACATTCCGCGCCACGATCAGATCCTCGGCGGCGTTGGGCCAGCCGCGCAGGCCGAGGCGCGTGGACATCACGCCCTCGTTCATCACCGCGCCGACCGTCATCGAATGATCCTGACAGTGGTCCATCACGGGCAGGTCGAACATCTTTGCATATTCGACCGCGCGGCGCATGAGGTCGTTTGATTGCACGCAGTCGCCGTCATCCGTGATGGCGACCACGCCGGCGCGCTTGAGCGAGCCAATCGGCGCCAGCGCCTGGCCCTTCATGCCGACGGTGATGCAGCCGGTCGGGTAAACGCGGATGACCGCGTCGCGTGCCACCACATCCTTCATCAGCTGGATAGTGCCGGCGTTGTCGGCGACCGGCGAGGTGTTGGGCATCATCACCACCGTGGTGAATCCGCCGGCGGCCGCGGCGCGCGAGCCGGTGCCGATCGTTTCCTTGTGAGTCTGGCCGGGTTCGCGGAAGTGAACGTGAATATCGACGAGTCCCGGGCAGGCGACGAGCCCGCGGGCGTCGATTTTCTTCGCGCGTTTTTTGGCCGCGGCGGAGAGCGAGGCGGCGTTTTTTCCGTCAGTGACAAAGAGGTCGCCGACGGCGTCGCGCTTGGCAGCCGGGTCGATGACGCGGGCATTCTTGATCCAGAGTGAAGGCATGGCGCGGATTATTCGACGGGAGTCACGAGGTCCGGCTGGCCGCCGGCGCAGAGGTAGAGGACAGCCATGCGCACGGCGATGCCGTTGGTCACCTGTTCGAGGATCACGCTGCGGTCGCCGTCGGCGAGTTCGCTATCGATCTCGACGCCCCGGTTAATCGGGCCGGGGTGCATGATGATGGCTTTCGGACTCAGCCAGTCGGCGCGGGCCTTATTGAGACCAAACATGCTGGTGTATTC
This sequence comes from Opitutaceae bacterium, assembly GCA_039919035.1. Classification (GTDB taxonomy): domain Bacteria; phylum Verrucomicrobiota; class Verrucomicrobiia; order Opitutales; family Opitutaceae; genus ER46. Next base: position 1,116 of record JBDSGI010000033.1, on the reverse strand, counting down.
GCCGAGCGAAGGAAACAGGCCGGCAGCCTGCCGTTCGTGTTGGATGCGGAGCAGCATGACGACCTCGGCGTCGGCCAGCGCCGGCTTGAGATCGTGGGAGACATTGACGCCCATCTCGGTGAACCACGCAGGCACTAGAGTGGAAGGCCCGACGAGTGTGACGTTGGCGCCCAGTTTCGTGAGCGCGTGGATGTTGGACCGCGCGACGCGGCTGAAAAGAATGTCGCCGAGAATCACCACCTTGCGGCCGCGGAGCGACCCGAGGTGCTCACACATGGTAAAGGTGTCGAGCAGGCCTTGGGTCGGGTGCTCGTGGGCGCCGTCGCCGGCGTTGATGACGGGAATGTCGAGGATGCGCGAGAGGTAGAGCGGCGACCCGGCCGCCGCGTGGCGAATCACGATCATGTCGGCCTGCAGGGCCTGGATGTTTTCCGCGGTGTCGCGCAGCGTCTCGCCCTTGGTGGTGCTGCTGCTCGCTCCGTCCATCGAGATCACGTCGGCGCTGAGGCGTTTCGCGGCCATGTCGAAGGCCATGCGCGTGCGCGTGCTGGGCTCGAGGAAGAGGTTGACGATGGTCTTGCCGCGGAGGGCGGGGACTTTTTTCACGCTGCGCGAAAGCGTGCGCTTGAACGCGCGCGCCGTGGCGTGGATCTGGTCAATCTCGGCGACCGAGAGTTCCTCGACGGTGAGGAGATGGCGGCGGTTCCAGGACACGGTGGGTTTACGATTTCGGATTTCGGATTGCGGATTTCTGCGGTGCTGCCGCCGGCTCGATCGTGATGGCGTCGCGGGCGGGCTTGGCGCGGTCGAGGAAAACGACGATTTTCTCGCCCGGGGCCGCCGCGAGATCGAAGCCAACGTAGTCGGCAGCGACGGGCATCAGCCGGCCCCCGCGGTCAACCAGCACGGCGAGTTCGACTTTGGCCGGGCGGCCGTGATCAAAGAGCTCATCGAGCGCCGCCTTGACGGTGCGCCCCGAGAAAAGCACATCGTCCACCAAGAGGATGGTCGCGCCGTCGACATCCACCGGAATCTGGGTGGGAAAAAATTCCTTGGGAATCGGATGACGGCCGATGTCGTCGCGGTGAAACGAAATGTCGATGACCCCGGTCGCAG
>JBDSGI010000032.1:0-2958 GCA_039919035.1 Opitutaceae bacterium | reverse complement strand
TCCGCGAACCGCTGCGCGTCGATCCCGCTCGGCAGCGTGAGGTCGCGCACCGAGTAGTTGTCCGTCGCCGGATCGCTGCCGAGGGCAAAGGCGCCGAAGGCCGAGCCGAGGTAGCCGGTGCCGGCGTAGGGCGTGGTCTGGTTCGGGATGAGAATATAAGGCGGCAGATCCGCGCGCGGGCCGAGTTCGTGCGCCACGACGCTGCCCATGCTCGGATACTGGATCGCCGGGCTCGGCCGGTAGCCGGTGAACATCGAGTGCGTGCCGCGCTCGTGCGCCGCCTCGCCATGCGTCATCGAGCGGACAACCGTGATCTTGTCGGCAATCTTGGCGGTCTCCTTCAGGTTCTCCGAAAAATACGCGCCATCGATCTTGGTCTTGATGGCTTCGAGCGGACCGCGGTATTCGACCGGCGCGGTGAGCTTCGGGTCGAACGACTCCTGGTGCGACATCCCGCCGGGTAGGTAAATGTTGATGACGGACTTCGCCTTGCCCGCGCCCGCCCCGAGTCCGCTCGCGCCCGCCGCCCGGGCCTGCGTGCGGAACATGTCGGTCATCGTCATCCCCACGGTGCCGAGCAGGCCCACGTAAAGAAATTCACGGCGGTTCGGCTGCCAAGGGGCGTGCGACGGGGGTTGCTTCATGGGCGGATTGTCCTGGGAAGAGACGGAGGGAGTCGGTCGCTGGGAGACGCCGGCAGCAGGCCCGAGTTTCACGGAGACGACAAGACCTTCCTGTTCCCGTGGGTCGGCACTCGCCGCCGGCGATCGCTGGGGCGGATTCGGCGCTTTTCAGGAAAGAATCAGGAGGCTTTGCAAGCCATCCGCCTCAAACGTATGCAGCTCCACCGAATGGTCTCGGAGCAGGGTCTCAATCCGGCGGGTCGGACAATTCCCGACGCGCAGCCATACCACTTTGGGCGGCGCGCCGCGGAAGAGGCTGAGCTGCTGAAAATCCGAATCCTTGGAAACCATCGTGAAGCCGTGGTCTCGGGCGTGCCGCCAAATCATGCCGTCGTCCGACATCGTGAGGCCAAGGTTCTTCACGTGATCGCTCCCGGGAAACAAATCCGAGAGCCGCCCAACCAGATTGCCTGAAAGGTTCTGGTCGAAGAGCAGCTTCATCCGCCGATGACCGCCAGCCGCCGCTCACGATCCGCAGCAAACGCGAGACAGGCCCGGATATCCTCTTCCGTCAGCTCGGGAAAGTCGGCCAGGATTTCGGGAATGCTCATCCCACCCGCGAGGTAATCCAGCACGTCGGTCACGGTGATTCGCATCCCCCGGATGCATGGCTTGCCGCTCCGCTTACCCGGCTCAATCGTGATGATGTGGCGGTAGTCCATGTTGCGAAAAATGCCTGTGGCCAGAGCTGTGGTCAAGACGGTGGTTCTCGGACTTGAGGCGGGGCCCAAGCGAAATCGGCAAGGTGTGTCACTGCGTGCCTCTTGTTGCACGGGTAGAGTTTCTTCGCTCTGGCGAGCGAGTCCTCAACTACGCTGCGTATTCCTGCTTGTTCAACCGGCGTCCCGCTGCGCGCTACGGCGCAGCAGAACGCTCAGAGTTCGGCTCTTCTTTCGGAGCGCGGTCAATTGGGACAAAATCTGAGTTTCGGCTAGATTGCCACGCGAAGAGCTTCCATCGCTGATTTTCGAGCCGCCAAATGGCGAGGAAGTTTATGTCAGCGAAAAACATCCTACGTGGATTGCCGACTTCTACGATTGCGCGGCCCTTGCACACGACGGCACCCGGAGACACAACCGTGAAGTCGCGTGATTTGAAGTCGAACCGCCGATAAATCAAAGATCTACTTACGAGACTAGCAATATGGTGCGCTTTATCCTCGACGAACCCATCTCCCGAATGCCCGTAATAGAGGCCATCGGCTAAAAGCGCATTGAGCGCGTTGGCATCCGCAGCAGCCATGGCAGCTACACGTGCGTCATCCGCGGCGCGGACCTCCGCGAGGGTTGCGCTCTCGTCGGCGCGCACCGGACCAGCTACCGCAGCCAAGAATGCGAAAAGAAGAATGCGCATAGATTCTGCCGAACAGTGTTATTCGGCCTTACTCGATGGCCTTACCGGGCGGGGTGGCATTAAGCGGATCAAGCGGCACAAGGTGGCGCGCAGCAAGACGGTTCTTATTCCCAATTAGCGTTTGCGGCGTTGCGAGCGGGCTCGACGCCGGGCCGCGACCCGCTTGGGTGATGGCGATCTGGAACACCCCAACCTGCGTCATGAAGTCTCTGAAGTTTCGTTTGAATTCCATTCCACTGTCGTGGTTCGCCCGCCGTCTCTGTGATGACCGGTCGCGAGTGAGCGCATGGTGGGGTGTCGTGGCGTTCGCGTTTAGCGTGGGAGCCTCGGCGGCAGTGGCCGCTCCCGCGAAATTAGAAGACCCAGTGGCTCGTGCGGCGCTGCCGGAGTTCAAAACCATTCCGGCGGCGAAAACGGCCGAGCTGACGCCGGCCCTCGATCCGGCGGGGAGTGCGCCGGTTTTTTCGCGGTGGACACGCTCGCAGGGGGACAACGGCGCGCGGCGTTACTCCGCGCTCGCGCAGATCACGCGCGAGAACGTCCGCGACTTGGCGGTGGCGTGGACGTTTCGTTCGGGCGATGGCGCGGCGAATGTGCAGTGCACGCCGATTGTGGTCGATGGGATGCTCTACGCGCCGACACCGGGGCGGGCCATCGTGGCGATTGATGCGGTGACGGGCGTGGAGCGTTGGCGGAAGCAACTCGACGCGCCGCGACCGACGCGGCTGCAGGATGCACCGGCGCGGCGCGGGCTGGTTTACTGGCCCGGCGATCGCGAGAATGCGGCGCGGATTTTTTTCGGGGCGGGCGATTGGATTTACGCCGTCGACCCGAAGACGGGCGGAGCGACGGCGGGTTTCGGCGAGGGCGGGCGCGTGCCGATTGCGACGGGGGCGACGGCGAGTGGCGTGGTGTTTCAGCA
>JBDSGI010000031.1:0-5852 GCA_039919035.1 Opitutaceae bacterium | reverse complement strand
GCGCCCAAAGTGCCCGGACTCTCCGTCGCCGTCGCGGTCGCGGGGAAAGTCGTCTGGTCCGAGGGCTTCGGTTTCAAAAACCTCGCCGCCAAAGATCCGGTCACGCCGGCCACCCGGTTTCGCATCGGCAGCATTTCCAAATCGCTCACGGCCGTCGGCCTCGTGCGGCTCGTCGAACGCGGCCAGCTCGACCTCGATGCGCCGGTCCAAAAATATCTGCCTGATTTCCCCGCCAAGGGCGGCGTCATCACCACCCGCCTGCTCGGCGGTCATCTCGGCGGCATTCGGCACTATCGGGGCAACGAGACGATGAGCAACCGACCCTACGCCACCGTGCGGGCCGGCCTGAAGATATTTGAAAACGAACCCCTGGAGGCTCCGCCCGGCACCAAATACCTCTACACCACCTACGGCTGGAGCGTGATCAGCGCGGTGATGGAATCAGCCGCCCACGAGGAATTCCTCGCGCTCATGGAGGCCCTCGTCATCCAACCGCTCGCACTCAACCACACGCGCGCGGATCGCAAAGGCACACTCGATTTCGATCGCACGCTGTTCTACCAAGGCGACGCCCCGGACAAATTCGCCGTCGCCCCGACGGTGGACAACAGCTACAAATGGGCCGGCGGGGGTTACCTCTCGACCGCCGAGGATCTGGTGCGCTTCGGCTCCGCGCTGCTGCAACCGGGCTTCCTCAAAACCGAGTCGCTCGCGCTGCTCTTCACGCCGCAGAAAACCGCCGACGGGAAACCCACAACCTACGGCATCGGCTGGTCGATCACCCGCGACGCGCAGCGCCATCGCGTCATGTTGCACACCGGCAGCTCCGTCGGCGGCACCTCGGTCCTGCTGCTGCACCCCGAGACGAAGACGGTCGTCGCGATGGTCTGCAATCACTCGAAGTCGCCCTTCAAAAAGGAAAACTGGGAGACGATCGCGGAGACATTTGCGAGCGTGTTTGCCCGCCCGTGATTTGCAGACGAGCGGTTCCTTCCCCCCAGCGATGCCCACTCCTGACCAGACGAAAACTAGGCGGCCTCGATTTGCAGACCGCTTCCGCACGAATCACGACCTCACTCTCTTCGAAGAGACAACACTATGTTTTGGTGGGCGACCGATCATCGCTTTCATCTACACATTTGGCCTCCTCCTGCTGCTGCTAGCGTTGAGCCTTTCGGATTGGGTCCACGGTCATGAATTGGCACCATCCACCAAGCGAGCAGTAGCCCGGTGCGTATTCGGCCTCATCGTCATAGCATCGGTGTTTGTCTTTATGAGTTGTCGAAAAAGAACCCGGCGATGGCTATTCGACAAGGACCCCGCTTTAGTCGGGCGCTCCATCAGCTCGTGGACGAAATGGTTCGCCCGGCTAATCCCGCTCCTGCTGCTGGCCGCGATCGTCTATCTGTGGGGTGGCCGGAGCCGCTGACCGAGCAGGAACCAATTCATCCACTCGCGTCATCAGAAGGACCGGAAGGGGAACTTGCCGCCCGGCCCAAATCCGCCATCGTCGCAGCCATGACCGCCTACGACGTCATCGACCAAATCAAGGCTCTGCCGCCCGAAGAAAAAAACAAGGTCGTCGAATTCGTGCAGCATGAGTTCGAGGAACGCCTCCTGTCTGAAGAATCACCCGCCCTGCTGGCCGCGATCGACGAGGGCATCCGTTCGCTCGAACAGGGAGGCGGTCGCCAAGTCAATCGGGCCGAACTCGAGCAAAAAATCCGGAAATGGGCGCTTGGCGAGTCATCCTGAGCGAACCGGCCGAAGCCGACTTGGAGCGTGTGGTCGCGTTCCTCGCCCGGACGAACTTGGTCGCTGCGGAGCGCATCGGCCTCGAAATTGTGCAGCGGATTTTCACACTGGACACGCTGCCGGCGCGGGGCGCTCCGCTGAAAGGCCGGCCTGGGCTGCGCAAGACAGTTCTTCGGCACTACCTCATCATCGATCGCCTGCACGACGCAACGCGCGTGGTGGAAATCGTGCGGGTGTGGGATGGCCGAATAAACCCCGCTGAGTTCTCGCTACCTTAACGAAGCGCTCAATCCAACGTATACGGCTCCTGCACTTCGTCGCTTTCGGATTGGGCCGTGAGAGTCACAAGGCTTTGGAGCGAGGTGAAGTGCTGGCTGAGGTCGAAGTCACCGCCTAGGCCGCCGATGAGTTTGTCGAAGAGATCTTTTTTCGAGGCTTTCAGGGTCTGGATGCGCTCCTCGATCGTGCCCGCGGTGATCATGCGGTAGACGAAGACGGTGCTCCGCTGACCAATGCGGTGCACGCGGTCGACGGCCTGCGCCTCCACGGCGGGGTTCCACCACGGGTCGAGGAGGAAGACGTAGTCGGCGGCGTGGAGCGTGATGCCGGTGCCGGCGGCCTTAAGTGAGACGAGCATCGCGGCGGCACCGCTGGCTTGCTGGAAACCCTGCACGGGCTTCTGCCGGTCGAGCGTCATGCCGGTGAGTTCGTAACGCGCGAGGTCGGGAAAGTGTTTCGCGAGCGCCTCGCGCACGCGGTCGAGCAGCATCACGAACTGCGAGAAGATGACGACCTTGTGCCCGCTGCCGACGATCTCGGTGAGTTTCTCGACGAGCAGGTTGATCTTGCCGGAGTCCGTGAGCGGAGCCTTGAGCCACGGCAGCATGTCGGGATCGCAGCAGGTCTGGCGGAGGCGAGTGAGGAGGGCGAGGAAGCCGAAGCTCTTCTCGCGCATCGCGGCGCCGACGTCGTTGCCAAGGCGCTCGAGGCCTTCCGAGCAAATGCGCGCATACTCGGCGCGCTGCACATCGGTCAGCGGGCAGATGAGGTCCATCTCGACCTTCTGCGGAAGTTCGGTGGCGACCTCGTTTTTGGTCCGGCGGAGAATGAACGGCGCGAGCTGGGCACGCAGCCGGATGAGCGTGCCCTCGCGGTTGGCGACGAGCGCAGCCTCGAACGACGCGCGCGAGCCGAGCAGGCCCGGCAGCAAAAAGCGGAAGATGCTCCAGAGATCGAGCTGGCGGTTTTCCAGCGGCGTGCCGGTAAGCACGATGCGGCGGGCGGCGCGGACGGCAAAGCACGTTTGGGTGATCTTCGCGTCGGGGTTCTTGATGAACTGGCCCTCGTCGAGCACGGCGAAGGCAAACTCCACCTGCGGCAACAGCGCCCGGTGTTTGCGGAGTTGGGTGTAGCTCGCCAGCCAGATGACCGGGTCCTTGCGCTGCGTGAAATCGTGGCCGGTCTTTAAGACATCGACGCCGAGGTGCGGGAAAAACTTGGCGATTTCCTCGCGCCACACCGGGACGACGCTCGCGGGGCAGACGATGAGGATGGGCTTGTCCGCCAGCGGACGAGCCGCGATGAGCGACAGCACCTGAATCGTTTTTCCGAGGCCCATCTCGTCGGCCAGCAGGCCGTGGCAACCGACCTCACCGAGGTGGTGCATCCACTCGACACCGCGACGCTGATAGGGCCGTAGCAGCTCGGGCATCGGCGGCGGAGTGGAGGTCGGCGCGAGCACACGCTGCCGCCACGCTTCAATCTCGGGGGAGAGGGTGAGCTTCAGGCGTGCGTCGTTGAAGAGAGAGAATACGAGATAGGGTGAGAGGACGGCCGAGCGCGCGTCATCCACGCCCTGGGTTTCCTCCACGTTTTTCTGCCAAGTGCTGAAACTGGCCCATTTGTCGGCCGGAAGCGCGACGATGCCGAGGTTCGGCAGAATCACCGGCTGGCCGCCGCGCTTCAGCAGGGCGTTAACCTCAGAGTCGGTGAGCATCCGCTCGCCTGCCCGGAAAATCCACCGCAGGTTCAGCGCGGTATGCTCGGAACCACCGCCCACGCCGGCCGGGGCCCCCTCGGCGACCGCCTCAATCTCGACCAGGCGCGTGCCCTTGAGTAGGTTGAGCGACTTCTCATCGAGCTCGACGGTGAACAGGCGCTTCCACGCCGGGAGCACGGTCTTGAGAAAATTGGGGATCTCGACGAGCGACTCCATGAGGTAGACACCCGTTTCCTGATGATACTGGAAGTGCGCCTTCCGCGCGTAGGCGGCGAGGCCGATCAGCTTGGCGCGCTCGGTCGAGCTGACGTGGCCGTTGCCGTTTGCGTGGGCGTCAGGCCCGAGCGCGGGATGCTTGGTCTTCTTGTCGGCGTCGAGCCACGCCGCCTGAAAAGTGAGGCCGGCGGTCTTGGTCTTAAACACGAGGACAAGTCCGCGCGTAACGCTTTTGGGTGGCGTTGTGCCGTTGCCATGGCCAGCCGCGGCCGAGCCGTGACCACCATTGGCCGCCGCTGCACTGCTCTTCGCCAGCCCGCCCCCGAACGATTTGCGCGGAGCCGGCGAAAAAGGCGCGTGGGTGGATCCGTTGCCCCCGGGCGCGGTTTCAGCGTGACCGTTGGCGGTCTTGGCCGGCCCGACGGGCAGGGGCGAGATTTCGTCGGCCACCAGCTCCTCGATTTCATGCAGGCCGGCCACCGCGAGCGCCCGGGCGATTTCTTCGTCGGTCGAAGAGGAGCGGACACTCAGTCCCGCGTCGGTCCATTCGATGACCGCATACTCGTCCTTTTTGTCGACCCGGCGATGGACGATGGCATCCTTGTCGGTCAGCTCAAGTTCGCGCACTTGACCGTCGGTGTAGATCTGCCGCCCCTGCTCCAGCTGCGAATTCGTAAACGCGGCCGCCCAATCGTGTTCCAGTTTGCCAAACCAAAATTCGAGTGAATGGGGAGTGTAGACGCGCTTGGGTCCGTGCGACTGCATCAGCGTAAAAGTGGCGAACGTAGAAACGCCCACTCGTGGCGCAACCCCTAAGTTGGGGTCGCGACCAACCCCGAGAATATTTACGCGAACATGATTTTTCACGGGAACAATCTGCGCGCGGGAAAGCGCTCAGAGGGGCAGCAGCGCGAGTTCCGCCCGGATGACGGCGAGCGTCCGTTCGCCCGCACCGGCGTTTTCCCGCCGCCACCGTGCGGCCGCCGCCGCCAGTTCCGCGCGGCGCGTGGGTTGGCGCAGCAGCTCGACCACGGTCGCGCCCAGCGCCCCCGCGTCCGCGACTTCGCGCGCCGCGCCGCGCGCGATCAGATCACGCGACACGACGCGAAAATTCGCCATACCCGGGCCAAACAAAATCGGCTTCTCCAACGCGGCCGCCTCGATCGGCGTCTGCCCTTCGGTGTGCGGCGCCAGACTTTTGCCGACAAAGACCAAGTCGGCGAGCTGGGTGAGCCGGCGAAGTTCACCGGTGGTGTCCGCCACCGCCACGTCGACGTCGGCCGGAGCCGCACCGCGCGAACGGAGGTGGAAGCGCAGGCCCGTCGCGGCGACGGCCCGCTCGATCTCGGCCCGGCGTTCGGCGTGGCGGGGCACAATCAGGAGCGAGCAACGCAGGCCGGCGGCCCGCGCGCCTTGAAGCGCGCCCAAGAGCGCTTCCTCCTCACCGGGCCAAGTGGAGGAACCGAGCAGCACAAAATCATTTTCGGGCAACCCGACCTCACGACGCAGTTGCGCGCGCTCTGCCGTCGTCAACGGAACGATCGCCACGTCGAATTTGATGTTACCCGAAGTCGTGATTTTTTCCGCCGGCACCCCGAGCGCGCGGAAACGCGCCTCGTCTTGCGCCGAGCCGGATAGCAACCGCGTGATGCCACCCAGGACGAGCCGCGCGGCCGGGCGGAAGCGACCCAAGCGCGCGAAGCTCCGGTCGGAGAGTCGAGCGTTGATGCACACGACGGGCACATTCCGGCACGCCGCCTGCCACAGATGCTCGGGCCAGCGCTCGCCCTCCGTCAGAATCACCAAGTCGGGCGCGATTCGCCACCATGCGCGGGCCGAAAAGAGCCACCAATCAATTGGAAAATAGCCAATTCCCAGCGTG